>DATFXE010000496.1:0-11040 GCA_035258585.1 Roseiflexaceae bacterium
GGGTGGGGGTACGGGGGCGGGCTGCGCCCGCCCCCGTACCCCCACCCTGGGATGTTTTGAAATTTCTGAGTCCCTAAAGACAAACCGCGCGCCGCCCGCTGGCTGATTCTCTGCCCAGATTCTACGTCCGTGCGCTTCAACAATCGCTTTGCAAATCGCGAGTAGATTTCTCTCACAAACCGAGGACACGAACATAGCCGTGCATAACAAATTCGACAAACCACTTGGCCATCTGTTTTGGTGAATACTCTTGCCCGTTTTCCAGCCACCATGTCACCGTGCTAAGCAGCAAAGTGGATACCAATGTGAGTCCCACCAATTTCGGCACACCAATCTCTTCTGTATCCGATTTTTTTCCCTGCAGTTGATGAAACAGCTGCTCACGCTGTTCCAAGAATTCCGTCATTTGGCTACGCATTTTGGTTGTGAACCAGGAACTGCCTTTTCCGCCAAGCAATGTGCAGTACAGGCGCTTGTGTTCGGCAAAATGCGCGAACAGCCGCACTAATCGCTCCGGTGGCTCTTGCAGAGCCGCACTCAGAGATCCTTCAACCGGCGGCTTGAGATCGCGCCGCAGTTGGTCAATCGCTTCCTGAAAGATCTCCTCCACGAGCGCATACTTATCCTGATAGTGACGGTAGAACGTCGCACGGTTGATCTGTGCGCGTCCAACAATATCTCCGACCGTTACCTCCTCGAAACCACGTTCAGCTGACAATGCGATCAGCGCATCTTTCAAGAGCTTGCGCGTCCGTTGGACACGCGGGTCGGTCAGTTCGTGCGTCATTTTGTTCTCTTTGTCGCATTTGCAACATGAAAACAGGGTTGTTGCTTGAGATTGCTTGCCAGCTTGACTAGACTCCGTGACACGAGCGCACATTATACAGGCACCTGTTCATCTCGGAAAGGAAAACACGTGCATCCACAATCTCAATCTACGACAATCGACATCAACTTCAACCGTAAGGCGTTGATGATCATCTTGGTCATGGTGTTTCTCAGCATCGCAGGGTACGGTATTATCATCCCGGTTGCCCCATTCCTGGTTGCGCGCTACCTCAGCGATCCAACCAGAAGCGGCATCACTGTTGGCTTGCTCACAACACTGTACGCCATCTGCCAGTTTCTCGCTGCGCCAGCTCTCGGTGCCATCAGCGATCGCTTCGGACGGCGACCACTCTTGCTGCTGTGCTTACTCGGATCGGCAAGTGGCTTTCTGCTGCTGGGTATCGGCGGCGCGCTCTGGATCCTCTTTTTGGGTCGGATTATTGATGGGCTGACGGGTGCCAACTCCAGCGTGATCATGGCCTACGTTGCAGACATCACTCCACCCCAACAGCGGGGGAAGTATTTCGGCTTGATCGGCGCACTTGAGGGTTTAGGTCTTGTTCTGGGACCTACGCTCGGTGGCTTGTTGGCAAAGTTCGGCATCCAAGTGCCGTTCTATGTCGCTGCAGCCGTTGCCTTCGCCAGCTTTGTCCTCGGACTGCT
Organism: Roseiflexaceae bacterium; assembly: GCA_035258585.1. GTDB lineage: Bacteria > Chloroflexota > Chloroflexia > Chloroflexales > Roseiflexaceae > DATFXE01. The sequence continues at coordinate 1,492 of DATFXE010000496.1, forward strand.
CTTGATGCCTGAAAGCCTGCCAAAAGCCAAACGCGCTTCCTCTATCAATATATCAGCACTCAATCCGCTTGGGGCACTCCGGGACGTTTTCGCGCTGCGTCATCTTCGCTGGCTGCTGGTTGCGATGTTCCTTTTCATGCTGCCTGGATATATCGTCCAATCCAACCTCGGCCTGTTCGCAAAAGACAGCTTGTTTTGGAATACGGAGGCAGTAGGCATACTGTTCACCGTATTCGGCATTGCCAGCGTCCTGGTGCAGGCGGTGTTACTCCAGTGGCTGCTGAAACGCTTTCGTGCGATGCAATTGAGTATCGCCGGTTTGTGTCTGGCGGCGATCGCTTTATTACTGATGGCGCCGATTGATCTGATGCATTCTGCTGCGCTGCTCTATGTCGTGATTATCTTGCTAGCGCTGGGTGACGGGCTGTCCAGTCCCAACTTATCTGCGCTGATCTCGCAAGGAGCGGATGAGCGTTCCCAAGGAAGGGTTCAAGGCGGAAGTAAGTCTATGCAGTCCTTGGCGGCCATAACGGGACCAGTAGTCGCCGGTGGATTGTACGATCATCTGGGACACAGTTCGCCATATGTAGCTGGAACCGGATTGTTCGTACTGACGATTGCAGCGATGCTGTTGGCACGCTCTTCGCTACAACGAGTCACTGGGTCACTTGCGCAAGAAGGCTAACTCAATCCGTTCTTGGGCTGCCTACCTCTCATGAAACTTTTGTCGGAGGAACCACCCATGGCAACGCGTCGCTATAGAGGCTGAATAAATTAGGACTTACGCAGTTGGCGTTTTAGCGGGGGCGCGGGGGCCGCTGGCCCCCGAGAACCTTCTTTTTCCACCCACCTGTGGCGGCAATGCCGCCACAGGTGGGTGGAAAAAGATAGGGGTTCGTTGGAGGTCAAAGCCCTCCAAACCTCCCAACCGCGTAAGACAAGGTTTCATCGACGCCCGACATTGCTTTGCGATGTTTTCATCGTAGGGACACGATATATCGTGTCCCTACGATGAAACCGATGATTCTCAATGCCGACATCGTAAAGCCGCATCGAACCTTGTCTAACTCCTATAAATAAAGCTTTTTACTTAGGGCGCCAACGCCGTGCTGATCTCGCCAGTTGCGTTCTATGAACTCGTCTCTCCCTAAGAAGGGAGCAGTCGTTATGCACCCCTGGAGCCTCGGATCGGCGCCGCGGCGCCACAGGTCATCTGGCGAGAGCCCTCGGCTCTGTCTACGAAGGCAACCGCTGTAGCCTGGGAAAAGTCGTCTATTCTGAGTCCTTAGCCCTGCGCATGGCGCCACTGGACTAGCCGCTTGATTGGCGCCATATCCCACGGCGCGTCTAGTTCCAGGATAATATGCCTCGCTCCGGCGGCCACGTAGTCGCCGAGTTGCCCAAGCTCCTCGACGTCGACCGAGACTGTGCGCTCGATTTCCGACACCTCACGGCCGATCTCGCCACACCACTTGTCCAGCACATCGTTCTTGTGACGGTAGGTGTCCGGTGGCCCAAAGCCGTTCCACAAGTCGGCATACTGCGCAGTGAGCTTGAGCGTCACCTTCTCACCGCCGCCGCCGATCAGCAGCGGGATTGGGTTACGAACTGGCGGCGGGTTCAACTTGCGCCAACGCTCCTTGATGATCGGTAGCGCGCGGCTGAGGTCCTTGAGACGGCTCGCGGCAGTGCCGAACTCGTAGCCGTACTCGTCGTAGTCGCGCTTGAACCAGCCTGCGCCGATCCCGCAGATCAGTCGGCCGCCGCTGATGTGATCGACCATCCGCGCCATGTCAGCCAGCAGGTTCGGGTTGCGATAGCTGTTACATGTCACCAGGCAGCCCACCTCAGCGCGGCTCGTCAGGGTCGCCATTGCGGTCAGCAACGTCCAGCCCTCGAAGTGCAGGCCGTCTCTGTCGCCCGAGAGCGGGAAGAAGTGGTCCCAGTTCCAGATCGCGTCGACACCCACATCCTCGGCGCGGCGAACGGCGTCGGCGAATGCGGCGTACGTGGTATGCTGCGGGTGCAGCTGCACCCCTACGCGGATACGAGGCATTGTGCTCCTCTCTTCCACATACAAGCCCGTAATCGTGTACTATCGATGATTTTACAGCTCATTGTGTTTCCTTCAGCCGCGGCTCAAAGCGCTGGAATCCGCGGCGGCCCCCGCTCGATACGCCCGCGCACGCTCTCTAGCCCATCAGGAGCGCTCCACATCGATTCGACCCACCAACTCACCCCTGCCTCGGCCAGCGCTTGCACTTTAGCGCCGGGTGTAGCTCGATCGCTGCCAGCCAGCTCTCGACCTCGGCAATCGACAGCACCCCCCGTTCGGTCACGATGCCGGACAGCTCAGAGAGCGGCGTCCACTCGAAGTAGTGGTTGCGCACCGTCACGCCCGGTGGTGCGTCAGGCCAAACTTCGCTCGCCGGCCACTCGCGCTGGTCGGGTGGGTCATAGCCCGACGGCAGGAACTTCTCGCTACCGCACAGTGTGTAGAACGGCACGCGCGCCGCCTGGGCCGCTAGCGCCAACGTGCGCGTCCCAAGCTTATTGACCAGCCCGCGACTGCCCAGTAGGTCGGCGCCGACCAGCACCAGTTGTGCTTCCGGGACCAGCGCGGCGGCCGCGGCGTCGACGGCCAGGGTCGCGGGGATGTCGGCGGCCGCCAGCGCGGCGGCGGCCGCGCGGCCCTCGCAGAGAGGGCGCGACTCCAGGCAGATCACTGCGAAGTGCCGCCCAGCGCGGCGCGCATGCAGCAGCGCCTGCTCAACCGTACCGCTACGGGAGATTGTTACGATCGTGCTACCGTCGGCGATCAGGGCCAGCGCGCCATCGGCCACCCGTTGCGCGTTCTGCCGCAGCTGGCGCTTGAACTCCATGGTGATCTGCGTGACGGCCAGGCGCAGTTCGTCCGGCGTCTCAGGCTGCTCCAGCTTCCAGAGCACGGCGTTGACCAGGTTGACCAACGGCGCCATGAGCGGCTGGGCCCGTATCAGCGCCCAGCCGATGGCCAGCAATTCCTGGCGGAAGGCAGGGGGCGAGGCCGCCGCGCCGGTGTCAGCACGGCGCTGTTAGGATGTCGGCGGCGCGCTCGGCGATCTGCGCGGCACCGGAGCGATTGTCGCCAGCGATCTCAGCGATGGCTTGTGAAATGTGCGCGTTCAGGACCGACTCCTCCCACCCTGCCCCCCACCGCTGCGGGATAGCAGGCCAGTCTAGCTCGGGCGCTCGCCACGCCCTCTCTTCAGTTGCGAATTGCAGCAACTCCTATACCGCGCTGGCGCCAATAGGGAGGTTGAAACGTGCAGATACTGCTAGGAGTTACGCGGTTGGGAGTTTGGGGGGCAAAGCCCTCCAAAGAACCCCTTTCTTTTTCTACCCACCTGTGGCGGCTTTACCGCCACAGGTGGGTAGAAAAAGAAGGTTCTCGGGGGCCAGCGGCCCCATCTACCCTCTGGGTGACCCCCGCTAAAACGCCAACTGCCTAAGTCCTAACTGCTTTGGATCGCAGACCGTGCCGCTGCAGGAGCGCTGTGATGATTGCGTCCTGGGAAGTGGTGCCATCGCCAGCTCCTTACGTGCGCGCAGATCGCTCTATCAGCAGCGCCTGATCGCGCACATGCCCGGCCATTGTGGCCTCAAGCACACGTCCGAGCCAGATCTGCCCTTCATGCAGCCTAGGCCGTGCGGCGGCCCTGCTGAGCGTACAGCCCGATGATCTCGCGGACGGTTGTCGCGTCCTCGGGGCGCTTGTCGCCACTGCGGAAGCTTATCAGGCGCGGAAAGCGCAGCGCGTAGCCCAGCTTGCTCTCACGCATCCCGCAGGTGTGCATCGGGCTACGCGTCACTTCATCGGCCAGCACCTCGATCACCACCTGCGGCTCGACCCAGACGCTCGGCTCGATCCGCGAGAAGATCCGCGCGGGCCGCTGCGGCGCGGTGATCTTGTCGCAGCGTTCACGGATGGTGCGCCACTCCTCGTCGCTCAGGCCCGTGCCGATCTTGGTCACGGTCGCAAACTCGTCGCGCTCGTCGTCGTAGACCCCCACCAGCAAGGCGCCGACGCCGAAGGCTGCGCGCTTCCCCCGCCCGTAGAGGTAGCCGAGGATCACGCAGTCGACCGTGTCCTGCAACCTCCCCGCCGACACGCGCTTGAGCTTGACCCAGTTGAAGTTGCGCGCGCCGGCCTGGTAGGGCGCGTCGAGCTTCTTGGCGACGATGCCCTCCAGGCCCTGGCTGATCGCCTGCTCGAAGAACCGCTCCAGCTCCTCCGGCTCGGCGACGACCTCGGCGGGGGCCAGGGCCAGCGCATCGCGCTCCCTGTCGCCGAGCAGCGCGGCGAGGCGCTCGCGTCGCTTGGTGTACGGCAGCGGCATCAGGTCCGCTCCGTCGGCGTAGAGCAGATCGAAGGCGAACAGGCGCAGCGGTAGCTCGGCTACAAGCGCCTCCACGCCGTGCTTGCGCCGCCGCCTGGTCGTCTGCTGGAACGGCAGGAATTCCTCGGTGGAAGGGTTGTAGGCCAGCACCTCGCCCTCGAAGATCGCCTCGTGCGAAGGTAGCCGCAGCGTCGCCTCGGTCACCTCCGGAAACATGGCGCTCAGCTCCTCGAGGTTGCGCGAGAAGATCCGCACTTCCTGGTCGCCGCAGCGGTGGACCTGGAGGCGGAAGCCGTCGAACTTCGGCTCGACGGCGCAGCGGCCCAGCCTGGCCAGGATCGCCGCCGCGTCACCGAGCCGCTCGGCCAGCGCCGGGCGGATGGGATTGCCGGGCCGGATCGTCAGCTGCGCCACCGCCGCGGGCCCGTCCGTGCGCAGCGTGCGCCCGATCAGTCCGAGATCGCTGGTGCGGTTGTAGGCTGCCTCGAGCGTCGGCCGCAGGCTGCTATCGGCGCCGTGCGCCAGCGCCAGCGCTTCCAGGATGGTCGGGTCGCCGATCCCCAGACGCATCCTGCCGAGCGGGATGCGCACCAGGTGCTTGGCCCCAAGCGCATCGACCTCGCGCAGCAGCGCCGCCAGCAACTCGACCTTGCGCGCGATCGAGCCTTCCCCGCTGGCCTGTGCGATCTCGTGCAGCCGCGTGTAGACATCCAGGACTCCCACGGCGGTCTCGCGGTCTGCGCCTGAGGGCCGGGCCGCGCGCAGCTCAGCCGCGATGAGGCCGAGATCGCCCAGCGTATCGTAGCGCCGCAGCACGGCGGCGCGATCGGCGTCGTAGGCCACTCCGATCGCATCGGCGACGGTCTTGTCGGCCATGCCGAACTCGATCGGGATGAAAGTCGCGGCCAGTCGGCCCTGGCACAGGTAGATCAGCGGCTGCAGCTCGTCGTCCGCTGCCAGGCTGAGCGCCTCGGCCAGCAGCGCGACCAACTCACGGCGCGACGAGGTCGCTTCGAGGGCGTCGAAGGTACGTGCCAGATCGGCGAAACGCATAACCATCTCCGTATTGCTGAGCCTTTACAATCGGCTCGCCGCAGGTCGCAGGTCACAGGTCGCAAGATTCTGCCGCTTGCGACATGCGGCTTGCGGCAGACTGTAAAGTTGAAATAGTCGGCGCGAAACCTTGTCTTACGCGCCAGGCACCCGGCTGCCGGGCTAGACGACCGAGCGGGCATGGGCCGCACCGCCCTCCTCCTCGATCCCCCAGCTGATGATCCGCTGCGGCGTGATCCGGAACATCTCCGGGTCAAAGTTGGGCATGATCGCCGTGCCGCCGCTCTCCAACACCGCGGCCGCGCCGCGGATCTCGATCCCGCGCGCCCGCCACGGGTTGACCGACGGCAGGTCGTCGACCACGAAGGCCACCTGGGGGGTGCGGCGAACATCGCGATACTTCTTCCGCTTCGCAAAGCCATGGCCGCCGATGTCGATCGTGTCTAGGTCGGGGTTATACCTGAACCCCACTGGCACCACATGCGGCTGGCCATCTGGACCAACCGTGGCGAGACGGCCCAGCCGCTGGCCCTGTAGATAGGCAATCTCGGCGGGGGTGAAGACGCTGCTGGTCGGACGCTGGGTGGGGGTCTGCATATCCATTACTCCTTTCGTCTTCGGCATCGTACTCATTTCAAGAGATACATTCGTGACCTATCATCCACGCCCCATTCGCTGCGCGTTGCCAACTGCGTCGAAGCTATCCCTGCTCGTCCTCTCAGCATCGCGCTCGCGCACTTTGAAGATGCAGGCGCTGGCGTCGCACGTCACCGCCCCGGCGCGGATGCTCAGGTTGCCGCCGCACTGACCTCTGGCCCGAGCCGAGCGTGCCCGCCATGCCTGGCCGATACGATCAACGCTGCTTTCAGCTCCCAGAGGCGTTGCGTGAGGGAGACGTGGTAGATATGCGGGTTGATCAGCCGCTTAACCCCAGGATCGAGCCGCTCCAGGTCGGCCGCGCGGCGCGCCCGCAGCGCTTCGAGCGGCGGCGGTTCAGCGACCAACCGACCCTCGTCCAGGACATCCACCAGCAGCGACTCGATCTCCGTCAGATCATCCTGGTGAAGCGCGCGCTGTTTGCTGCGTTCGAGCGGATGTCGCAGGGTGATTTGCTCCATTGTGCGCGGGTCTTCGTCAGAGAGGCTGAGCACATCCGCTGTCGCGTGGCGCCGCCGGTCGTACAGACGCCAGACCTGCTTGTGGCCAGGATTGGGCGTCTTGGCCGGCGACTCGGACACCTTGATCGCCGGTGCCCACCCCTCGCCCGCGCGCACCGCGACCAGCTTGTAGACGCCGCTCAGGGCCGGCGCGCCCCACGACGTGATCAGCCGCGTGCCCACGCCATAGACCAAGCGCTGGATCAGCAGATCCGGATCGACACTGTAGCGCGCTGCCTCGCTCCTGATCTGGCTGAGAATTTGCCAGATCACGAGCTCATCCAGGTCGCCCGAGAGCACGATCGACGTCTCCGCAAAGCCGGCCGCGTCGAGCATCCGGCTGGCCTGGATGCTCAGATAGGCCAGGTCGCCCGAGTCCAGCCGAATACCGACCGGCGTGTGGCCGCTGCGATGCAGCTGCTCAAAGACGCTAATGGCGTTGGGGATGCCGCTCGCCAGCGTGTCGATGGTATCGACCAGCAGCAAGCAGTCGTCGGGGTACAGCTCCGCATAGGCGCGAAAGGCCTCCAGCTCGCTCATCCCCAGCGCCAGAAAGACCTGGACCATGCTGTGGGCGTGGGTGCCCTTGGGTGGGTAGCCCAGCACGTGCGCAATGCCCACGTTGGAGGTAAAATCCGCCCCACCGATCAGTGCGGCGCGCGCGCCAGCGTTGGCGCCGCGCTCCGGCCCGCGGCGCATCCCGAACTCCAGCAGCAACTGGCCGCCGCCGCTCTCGCGAATGCGCGAGGCCTTGGTGGCGACCAGGGTCTGGTAGTTGAGCAGGTTGAGCAGCGGGGTCTCCAGGATCTGCGCCATGGCCAGCGGCCCCTCGACGACGGTGAGCGGCACGTTCGGATGGACCACGCGCCCTTCGGGGATCGCGCGAAGGGTGAGACCATCAAAGCGGCCATGCGAGCGCAACCAGGTCAGGAAATCCTCGTGAAACACGCGCTCGCCGGTGCGCCCGGTCTGGCTGCGTAAGTAGGCGATGTCGTCGTCGCGGACATGGGCGTCACGCAGCCAGTCCAGCAGCCAGCCCAGGCCAGCGTTGATACAGTAGCCAGCCTGGTGGGCGCCGTAGTCGGGGTAGTGGCGGAAGAAATGGTCGAACTGGACCTGTCGTTCGTGCAGGCCCATGCGGAAATAGAGCTGGGCCATGGTCAGCTGATACTGGTCGGTAAATAGCATACCTTCGGCGGTGCGCTGATCGGTCGGTCGCATCGTGAGATCTCCGGCTGCATCTGAACAATCAACATGTCGCATTGGCACACGGCGCGTGTGGGAGCTATGTCCTGAACGATACCTGGCGGTGCGGTCGGCCACCCAGCTTCCACATCTATCCTATCGCTAGCCAGCCCTCTCGACAAGAGGCAGCGTGGCCCCCGTGTGTGTATAGACTCGTCGCAGCAATCAGCGTGCCAGGTTGTTGCTGCACCGGTGCGGAGTTGCACGAGATGAGTGAGGCGGCGCTGCGCAAAAGACAGCACAAGCTATGCCAGGCTGCGGAGGTGGCCTGAGATGCCACCAATGCATCGCTGAGCCTTGAGCAACATGCGGATTAATGATACTGCTGGCAAACTCGCCAGCTGGGGGTGCGGGGGCCGCTGGCCCCCGAGAAATTTCTCTTTTGCTTCTCGTGCGGGCGGCAAAGCCGCCCGCACGAGAAGCAAAACAAGCGTTTCCTGTAGCTTTCAGGCCGATCTTTCGCTGGGCTGGCATGCGGGATTTTGTGTTGATGAGGTCATCAGGTTCTGAGCCAGTCAGGCCTGATGTGGCACTCCAGCGTCTGGATACGGCACCGAACGAGCGAGCTTTGGTGCCTTCGAGCGGGCCATAATGACTCGCCTCGGGATCGAGCACTGGTTGCGGCTGCGTCATCGAAATCACAAGCGGGGCTAGGGGCGTCAAGGCATCAGGTAATCGGGATGTCCGGCTACGCGATACCAACCATCGCCTGTACCCGCTCTAGCGCCTCGCCCCGCAGAGCGAGCACCTGCCAGCGCTCGCCAGCATCCTGGCTCGCATAGATTCGCCCGTCGCCCAGGCCAGCATAGAGCTGCCGTCCTACGAATGCCAGTGCATATGGAAAGCTGGCGAGCGGCTGGGGCAGCCCACCTGAGAGCGCCTGCCAGGGGCCGTTGCTTCGCCAGCGATAGATGACGGCCTGGGCGTTCCCAGCGCTATGGGCAGCACCTGGTCCGGTGCTCGCCGAAACATACCAGCAGTCAGGGTCGTCCGGGTCAACCGCCAGCCCCCAGGTGTAGTGACGGTCGCGGCCGGCGTCGGCCCCCTGCCAGGTCTGGCCGCCATCATGGCTCCAGGCTGCTCCGCCGCCACCCGCCTCGTAGGCACGCCCGCGCACCTGCGGATGCCAGGCCAGGGCGTGCACATCCCGCTGGGCGCCGGGCCGATGGTCCGCCCAGGTCCGCCCGCCATCGCCGCTGTACATCAAGCCCCCAAGCTCGATCCCCACCAGCAGGATCGCTGCGTCGTGCGGGTTGGGTGCGATCCAGCGGACGTGCGAGGTCCATGGACGCGGCGGAAAGCTCCAGGTCGGCGCGGATGGCAGCTCGCGCAGCGCGGCGACTTCGTGCCAAGTCGCTCCGCCATCGGCGCTGCGGAAGAGCATGCTCGGCTCGCAGCCCGCGTAGACGGTGCCATCGACGGGGCTGACCGCCACCGAGAACACATTGGGCTGCGGCAACTCAAGGTGGTGCCAGTGCGCGCCGCTGTCGTCGCTCCTCCAGATCCCACGGCCGAAGGAGCCGGCGTAGAGCGTGGCGGGATGCCGCGGATCGACGGCCAGGCACTGCATCCCACCCGTGAGCAGACGCGCAACGATCCACTCGTCGCCGTGCTGCGTCAGACAGGCGACAGCATCGCCCGTTGCGACGAACAGGTGCGTCATCGGACGTGTGCCTCCTCTCAGTCCGCACTCGGCTGCGAGATCTCTTCCACCA
>DATFXE010000497.1:0-3109 GCA_035258585.1 Roseiflexaceae bacterium
GGTGAGCGAGGTAGTCAACGGGCTGGCCGATGCGCTGGGGAGCGACCGGCCGCTCGGGCCGCTCGGCATCATGCCGGTCGGAACCGCGAATGATATTGTCGACACACTTGGCATCCCGCGCCACCTCGACGCGGCGGCTCAGGTGATCGCCACGGGCCGCACGCGCCAGATCGACCTTGGCGAGGTGAACGGTCGGCTGTTTGTCAATAATTCCGCGATCGGCCTGGAGCCGTTCGTCACCTTGATTCAGCAGCGCTTCCGGCGCATCCAGGGGCCGCCGCGCTATTTGCTGGCGGCGCTGCGCGGGATAGCCGCCCGCCCGCGCTGGAACATGCGCCTGGAGTGGGATGGCGGCGAGTACGCTGGACCGGTCACGCTGGTGGCGGTGGGCAACGGGCCGCGATCGGGCGGGCTGTTCTACATGGCCCCGCACGCCGATCCCTCCGACGGCCGGCTGACGTTCGTGTATGGCTTTCGCGCCGGCCGGCTCGACCTGCTGCGCCTGCTGCCACGCACAATGCGGCCTGGCCCAGGCAGCTACGTCGAGATGGATGGGATCAGCGAAGTGCACGCCCGCTGGCTGCGCGTGCGGATCGACCCGTCCGCGCCCGCTCACGCCGACGGCGAGGTCTTCGCCCCGGCGATAGAGGAGCTGGAGTACCAGGTGTTGCCGGCTCGCTTACAGGTGCTGGTTCCCTAGTCTTGGTGAATCCGTCGTCGTGCTTAAAGTATTGCCGGCTGCCGATCTCGCGTAGATCGACCGCGCTGTCAAGCCGCAACTGAATGTGCAGGCGACTGTGTGTGCTACGGCACATTGCAAAACGGTTGAGCATTTATGCATAGGCGAGAAACGCACTGTAGCGCATAGAACGCAACTGCTTACTGCCTCCTGCCTCCTGCCGACTGCAATAATGCAGCGGCAATAACACTGTATAATATGTACGTTCGCGGTGAATGACCATCGTCAAATAAACATGGCCAACTCAGAACTCGACACTCAAGACTCAGCACTTCCCCAGGTGGCCTTCGTGCTGTGTGGCGCGCTGGCGCGCGAGGTGATCGCTATCGCGCGGCGCCACGGCTGGGATGTGGCGCTGTTCGGTGTCGCGGCGAGCGATCATATGCTGCCGGCCCGGATCGCACCGGATGTAGAGCGGCGGCTGTGCGAGCTGATTCCGCGCTACGAGCGGATCGTGGTGGTGTATGGCGATTGTGGCACCAGCGGCCGGCTGGATGAGGTGCTGGATCGCTACAACGTGCCGCGGATCGCCGGCCCGCACTGCTACGAGATGTACGCCGGCCGCACCTTCGATGCCGACATGGCCGAGGACCTGGGCACTTTTTTCCTGACCGACTTTCTGGTGCGCGGCTTCGAGGGTACGATCCTCAAAGGGTTGGGGCTGGATCGCTTCCCGGAATTGCGCGATATCTACTTCGCCAACTACAACCGGCTGGTCTACCTCATTCAGCAGGAAGATGCGGCGTTAATCGCGAAGGCCCAGGCGATCGCCAAAACACTTGGCCTGCCGCTGGAGCTTCGGCGCAGCGGGTACGGGATGCTGGAGGAGCGGCTGGCGGCGCTCATGGCCGAGATACATCACGAGCGCTACCGGCCTGTCGCCGAGCCGCTGGAACGTTGAAACGTTCGAACGTTCGAACGTTTCAACGTTCCAACGTTCTAACGGTGAAAGGGCACACGATGGCCACCTACCAGATTCTCTACTGGCACGATATCCCCGTTCAGGTGCGGGCGCGGGATGCCGGCGGCCGGGCCAGCGCGGCGCTGCCGGATCGTTTCCAGGAGGCGATCGACCAGGCCGCTATGGCTGCGGGTCTGATCGGCTCCGACGACTACACCGACGCCTTTCGCTGGAGCGAGCCCCAGGAGCGCGATGGCGCGGCCCGCGAAGTCGCCGAGGCGCTGGCGGCCGAGCTCGACGCGCAGCATCCGACGATCAACTGGCGCGGCACTGTGGCGGCGATCCGGCCGCAGCTGGCCCAGGGTAAATGAGCGTGGATAGTGTGATCCGGCGATTGCACAATGCACGCGCGGCTCGGCCGGCGCTCAGCCAGCGCCGTGCTCCAGCCACACCAGCAGCTCATCCCGCCGCCGGACCAACTCAGCCGGCGCATCCGCCGCATGTGCGTAGCCGGCCAATGCTATCTCGGTGTGCGTTAGCTCCTCGATTCTGATCGCGAGATCGGCGCGGCACACAATGACAATGGCTGACCGTACAGTGTGTCGTGTAGGTGGGTGCCGCAAAGCATGTTCTGCTGTGTTGTCTGCAAGAAGGCACGGATATCTGCCGGGGCCGTACAGACCAGCATCATCTGTGGGCGTCTGCGATAATTGGCCACAGGAACGCTGGTGAGGGGGTGTGCCACTCTATCGATCGAGCAGCTCCTGGAGGCGCGCTAGCTCGGCGCGAATGTCTTCGATCTCGTTCTGCACCTCGGGGCGGACATTGTAGCCAGTGGCTGCGGCCTGGCTTTCCAGCACGCGCAGGCGGCGGGTGTGCTGATCGATCAAATGGCGGATGTGCTCGGGGCCGGTGTCCGCGGGCTTCGGCGCACCGTAATTCATGATTTTGTCACCCATCACCTTGTCGCCCGCCACTTTGTCCCCCGCGACGACATCGCCCGTCCGTTCAATCGTATTCCCGCTGCCGAAATTGACCCCGCCCGATTGCTGCGTGTGCGTGATTCCGCCGTGGACATCGCCGGCGATTGCCACACCAACCTGCGCGTTACCGCTGATGGTCTGGTTGTGGGTGCGACTGGGTGTATTCAGCCGGCGCAGCTCGGCGCGCAGCTGCTCCAGCATGGCTGTCTGGCCAGCATTGGTCAGTGCCTGCTCGGCGAGCGGGATCACCTGCAACTCCTGCGCCAGCTTCTGGTAGACTGGTGCCAGCTCAGTCTCCTGCGCTTCTCGGGTGGCCACGGCGAGGGCATTCGCCCCATCGTATTTCTGCTGGACGAGATTGGCGACCAGGTTGCCTCCTAGGCCGCCCACGACACCGAAGAGCGTGGCGAGCGCCGCTTTGGGATCGGATGCATACGCTGCGACGAGCGGCAGAAGCGTGCTGCCTAATAACATGCCGTAGAGTGT
>DATFXE010000498.1:0-9045 GCA_035258585.1 Roseiflexaceae bacterium
GCGGCCGGCCAGCACCCCGAAACCCCAAATGTTACAGTGCCAGAGTAGGCGGTACTGCCTTCGTCCCCAAAGCGATCCCCCATTTGAGGCGAAGAGCCGAGGAAGCGAAGAGGCGACCGCTTCGCCTCCTCGCATTCGCCAGCACATAGCAAGCACGAGCCTGCGCTGATCGCTCGTCAGGGCACCAGAGCACGCGCGACGGCTTGGGCCGCCTCAGGGCCACGCCCGTAGACCGTCCACTCGGGCTTGCCGCTCAGCGGCGAGATCGGTCCGCTGGCAAGCAGCGCCGCGTCGGCGCCGAGCGCCTGGCGTAAAGCTTGCGGGTCGCCTGGCTGATCGCCGATGCCGAGCAGCAGTACGCGGTCGCCTGCTGGTGGCTCAAGCCGGTTGCGCGTAAAGGTATTCAGCGCGATTCCGTATGTTAGATAGCGCAGCACATCGTTATTGGCGGCGTCGGCCGGCACGTAGATCTGATACCGGCCGGCCTGGATCTCCGGCTGCGCGATCAGGCGCTGTATGACTTCGCCGGCATGCGTTTCGGCGACAAAGAATTCTTCGTACGCTTTTGGGGAGGCCGGCCAGGCCACGAAGTAGCGCGTGCTGTTCAGCGCCAGCGTGGCGGCCAGTAGCACACCCCCGAGCACTGGGAGGAGCCATGGTGTCGATAGTGATAACGATAGACGATCGACGATCGACGATAAATGCGTCGTCGATCGTCGATCGTCGATCGTCGCGCCCGGCGAGCGTCTTCTACCGAGATGTAACATCCAGGCGGCGAGCGAGCAGGCGCCGACAGCGGCCAGCAGCATGGTTGGCGCGATCGCCTCGACGGTGCGCACGGCGTGGGGTGCCTCGATGCTAAAAATGCCCGGTATGAGCGCCAAGCCTAGCCAGAGCGCAAGCAGCAGCGCGCGCCGGTCGCGCAGCCGCGTCAGGGCCAGCCCAACCCCGATCGCGAACGCCGCGCCGGTCAGCGGGTCGAGCATCGGCGCATCCGGCAGATTGTGGCGACCGATTGGGTCGCCGCGCTCGCTCCACAGGCCCACGTTCAGGCGTACATTTTCCTCGACGCGCGCCAGCGGCGCCCGCGCGGCCAGCGAATCGCTATTGAAGATCGATGTCTGCCCGATGCGCTGGCTGAAGCTTGCGCGGTTGGCTAGCCCGTAGCTGACCAGCGGCCATGCCACCAGCATGGCGGCGAGACCGAACAGCGCCAGGCGCGGCGTGGCTGCGCGCCATCCGCGCCTATCCCAGCCGAGGCGCAGGGCGGCAGCGCTAGCGACAATCAGCGGGGTCAAGCGCGAGGGATGGTAGGTGTAGATCGCCAGGCCGGTCGCGCACCCCGCCAGGACAGCTTCGAAGAAGGTATTGCCCGCTAGCCTGGCCAGGAATCTTTTACCACCAAGGCACCAAGAAATGAAGCCTTTGTGACTTTGTGTCTTGGTGGTTGATATCTGTGCTTCTGGATATGCCGACTGTTCATGCTTTGCTTCAGGCCGAAACGTGCGCCAGGCCAGCCCGATCGCCAGCAGTGTCAGCGGCGGGCCGAGTGTGGCTGCGAATGCCAGCCGGCTGAGCGACATATGCCAGGCCGAGATCGCCAGCAGCGCGGCGGCAAGCAGCCCCGCGCGTGTGCCAAACAGCGGCCTGGCCACGAAATAGAGCGCCAGCGGCGTCAGTGCACCGGCCAGCGCCGGGACCAGGCGGATGGTCCAGGGGTGCGCGCCAAAGAGTTCGATCGGTACGGCAGCCAGATAGAACAGCAGCGCCGGGATATCGGCGACGTCCGGCACATACACCGGGCGAAAGGTTGGATCATTCAAAATACGCAGCGCCAGCAGCCCATGGCGGGCTTCGTCGCGCCACATGCCGAGCGGCAGCCCATCAAGCCCGAACAGGCGCAGCGCCAGCGCCAGCAGTGTGATCGCCGAGAGCGACAGCACAACGACGCGCTGGCTTAGCGGGTGAGCTTCGGCCGACGGCCACGCCGGCAGTGCGGCGACCAGTGCGATCGAGCCGCCAAGCAGCAGCGTCCAGCCGGCCGCGCTCGACCAAGGCTGCTGAAGCGGCAGCAGCGCCACACCCGCGCCGACGGCCGCGAGACCTGGAAAAGTCGTGAATATGGAATGGCGCTGCCGCAGCCAGTGCAAAAGGGTCGGAAGCGCCAGCGCCAGCCAGCCGGCCAGCACGGCCAGCCAAAGGTTCGGCAGCCAGTAGGCCAGCCAGCCGGGCGCTATGATGATGCCGATACCAAACGCGATCGCAAACGCTACTCCCAGGAGCAGCGCGATCAAGGCAGCTGCCCCGGCACGCCGCAGCGCCGCGTAGCCTAGCAGGCCAAGCGCCATCAGGAAAGCCAGCCGGCCCAAATCGGGCAGTCGATCGAGCGGCGTGCGCGGCTGCTGCGCCGCCGTGATCCAATCCAGGGCCACGCCAAGGTCGCGCGAGTCGTCATGGCGCGGCTCGACCAGGCTATGCAGTTCGATCGCGCGCCCCTCGGCGCCGCGCGCTGGCGGGGGCAGCAGCGCCATGTAGCGGCGCCACTCGCGCTGGATTGGCAAGCGCAGCGGTGCGGCGCCATCGCCAAGCGTGAGCTGAACCAGCGGCAGACCGGGCTTGCGTGAGGCGCTCAGGCGTGCCTGGAGCAGCACCGGCGCGGACTGCTCCAGGCCAAACAGACGGATGGTCGCATCGATTTGCGACCAACGGAAGCCTCCTTCGGTGCTGCGTTCGACTTCCCAGAAGCCCGCGAGATACCGCCGCGCCTCAGGCCCGGCCGCACGCACTCGCAGCAATGGCTGGCTGAACCACGTCGCGGCGATCACGATGAGCGCAGTGAGGAATGCGACTACAGCCGACTCGGCCAAATGCCGTCGCCAGGCCGTTTGTGGTTCTAACCTGGTCTGGACCGTCGCCGCTGTCGCGAGCGGAGCAGCCTGATTGATGCCGGTTCCCATTACTTCTCTTCGTTCGATACCGGCGGGCCAGCCGGAGGCAGGGCGGCGAGCGCGCGGCGCGCCAGCTCGGCGGGCGGGCCATGTGCGTCGATGTGGCGCAGCAGCCCGTTGAATGTGTAGAACTCTAGCAGCGGCTGGGTTTGCTGGTGATAGACGTCGAGGCGTTGGCGCACCACCTCGGGTCGGTCGTCATCGCGGTCGACCAGATGCCCGCCGCGCTCCTGACAGCGCAGGATGCTGGCGAGATCGTCGATATGGACGGGGAAAGGCTCGCCGGCACCTTCGCAGATCCGCCGCCCGCTGAGCCGACGAATCACTTCGTCGTCGCTGACGTCGAGCGCCAGCACTGCGTGCAGCACGCGGCCAAAGTCGGCCAGCGTTCCCTCGAATCCGCGCGCCTGGTGCAGCGTGCGCGGGTAACCGTCGAGCAGGAAGCCCTGCTCCGGATCGAGCGCCTCCAAGTTCGCTCGCAGCAGCCGATCCATGAGCGAGTCGGGCGCCAGATCGCCTTTGTCGAGATAGGGAGCGACCGCGCGGCCTAGCGCGCTGCGCGCTTTGACCTCGGCGCGCAAGCGCTGGCCGGTAGAGATGCTCGCCAGATCTCGCTCGCGCACCAGAGCTTCGGCGATCGTGCTCTTGCCGGCGCCCGGCGGGCCAATCAGCACGATATTGAGCGGTTGTTTCGGCTGTGCAGTCATCGGTGATCTGAGACCTTCCCATGTCGCGAATCGCAAATCGCATGGTGCAAACGCTGATCGATCCTGTGGCCCATATTATACCGCGAAGGCTTCCCAATAACGGTGGCCCATATTTGGGCGCGGATGCGCGTTGTCAATGCCGTGCCGCCGCTCAAGCACAAGATGGCCCGCGATCTGGAGCGCTTCCGGGGTGCCGATCGCGAATGACGGGTTGTTCCTGCCCCGCTGACGCGAGGAGGCGAAGATCGTGACCTCTTCGTCTCCTCGTCTCCTGGCCGCATGGCACTGTTTAGCGCGCCCGCGCCACGGATTCACGTTTGCCGGCGCCGCGCTTGTATGCTATACTACGCGACGGTGTGCCAAAGGCGCGCCGAATACACACATCCCCTGATCGCGCCAGATCCTGCCGGCCTACGCCGGCCCTGCCGCGAGCTGAGGGGGGTGGCGGATATCCAGTGTGATACACTTAAGGAGGAACGGAACACTCATGACTCAGGGCAATCAGAGCGCAGGTAGGACGGCTCAAGGGAGCCAGCGGATCGTCTCGATGAAGTCGCTGCTGGAGTCGGGCGCGCATTTCGGGCATCAGACCCGGCGTTGGAACCCGAAGATGAAGCCGTATATCTTTACGGCCCGCAACGGCATTCATATTATCGACCTTCAGCAGACGATCACTGGCCTGACAGAAGCGTATAACTTCGTAGTCGAGACGGTCGCAGGTGGTGGCAAGGTGCTGTTCGTCGGTACCAAAAAACAGGCTCAGGAGGCGATCGCCGAGGAGGCGGCGCGGGCGAACCAGTACTTCATTATCCGGCGCTGGCTCGGCGGCACCCTGACCAACTTCTCGACCATTCGCAAGCGGCTGCGCCACCTGGCCGATCTGGAAGAGCAGCGCGACCGCGGCGACCTCTCGCGGTTGACCAAGGCCGAGGGCCTGAAGGTCAACGAAGAGATCGAGAAGCTCAACCGGGTGTTTGGCGGCGTCAAGAAGATGGACCGTCTGCCCGCGGCGCTGTTCGTGGTCGATCCGCACAAGGAGGAGTTGGCGGTCAAGGAGGCCCGCAAAGTCGGAATCCCGATCGTCGCGATGGTCGATACCAACTGCGATCCCGACCTGATCGACTACGTGATCCCGACCAACGACGATGCAATCAGGAGCATACGGCTGATCACCAATAAGATCGCCGAGGCCTCGATCGAGGGCCAGAACCGCCGCGAAAGCTCGCAGGCCGATCAGATGCGCGGCGGGCGCTACAGCCAGCCCGAGCCGGATTACGATGTGGATGAGACGGAAGCCGAGGAGCCGGTCGCGTAGGATCGCCGTGGCGGCCCCGCCGATTCGGTATGCTGAGGAAGATCGAAGGCGGCGGCGCGTAGGCGCGGCCTTCGATCTTCCATTTTTATATAAATGGGAGGTTTGGAGGGCCCGCCTACCCTCTGGGTGCCCCTCCAAGAAGAAATTGGTAGGGAAGGCGCAACCTTCCCCACACGCCTTGTTAAGTCGAATGTATGATGCACACGGGTGCTTGCGCCGCGCTGGCAAAGCGGTTTACAATAAGCTGGCCCCGTATGATGACAAAGGAGAACAGTTGTGGCTGAGGTAACAGCACAGATGGTCAAGGAACTGCGTGAGCGCACCGGTGCGGGCATCAAGGAATGCAAAGATATTCTCTCGCAGACCGGCGGCGACATCAAGCAGGCGATCGATCTGCTGCGTGAGAAGGGGCTGAAGGTTAGCGATAAGGTCCAGGGCCGCGAGGCCAACGAGGGCCGGATCGAGGTGTATATCCATCCTGGCTCGCGCATGGCCGCGATGGTCGAGATCGACTGCGAGACCGACTTCGTCGCGCGCACCGAGGACTTTATTGCACTGGCCAAGGATCTGGCGCTGCATATCGCCGCCACCAACCCGCGCTACCTCAAGGTCGAGGAGGTGCCGGCCGAAGAGATCGCCAACAGCGGCGAGACGGCTGAGAAGTTCTACGAGCAGTATGTGCTGATGGCGCAGCCCTTCATCAAGGATGGCGCGCGCACAATCGAGGACAAGATCAAGGAGACCGTCGCTAAAGTGCGCGAAAATATCGTCGTTCGCCGCTTCGTACGCTACGAGATCGGAGGATAGCACACGGATTTTGCCAGCGATTACACGGACAATATTCCGTGTAATCGCTGGCAAAATCCGTGTCAGGCTGTATGGCTGAGCCTAAATATCGTCGAGTCTTGCTCAAGCTCAGTGGTGAAACGCTGACCGGCACTGGCGGCGACACAATCTCGCCCGAAGTGCTGGAATACTACGCTCAGGAGATCGAACAGCTGCTACAGCACGGCGTGCAAGTTGCTGTCGTGCTGGGCGGCGGCAATATCTGGCGCGGCACTCGTGCGACTTCACGCGGCATGGATACGGCCCAATCGCACTACATGGGTATGCTGGCGACGATCATCAACGCGCTGGCGCTCCAGGACGCACTGGAAGGGCGCGGTGTGTTTACTCGCGCGATGACAGCTATCCAGATGAACGAGGTGGCCGAGCCATATATCCGGCGCCGCGCCATACGTCATCTCGAGAAGGGTCGAGTGATCATCCTGGCCGGCGGCACTGGCAATCCATATTTCACCACCGACTCGGCGGCGGCGCTGCGAGCGGCTGAGATCCATGCCGAAGTGATTTTGATGGCGAAGAACGGCGTCGACGGCGTCTATAGCGCCGATCCTAAGCGCGACCCCAGCGCGACGCGCTTCGATCAGATCAGCTACATGGATGCGCTGCAGCGCGGGCTGACGGTTATGGACAGCACCGCGCTGACCTTTTGTATGGATAATCACATCCCGATCATTGTGTTCGACCCGATGAAGCCGGGAAATATCGAGCGAATTGTCCTGGGGGAGCACGTCGGCACGCTTGTCACAGACACCGCTGACGCCTGAAGGAGCACGGATATGATCAACGATGTCTTACGTGAGACCGAAGGGAAGATGAAGAAATCGGTCGAGGCGCTGCGCCAGCACCTGACCACGATTCGCACCGGCCGCGCGTCGCCGGCCCTGGTCGAGCACATGCAGGTCGAGGCATATGGCTCGCCGATGCCGATGAATCAGCTGGCCGGCATCAGCACACCCGATGCGCGGATGATCGTTATCCAGCCCTACGATGCCTCGATGATTAAGGCGATCGAGAAGGCGATTCAGAACTCCGAGCTTGGAATCAATCCCTCGAACGATGGCCGAATCATTCGTCTGGCGCTGCCGCCGCTGACCGAAGAGCGCCGCCGTGACCTGACCAAGCAGGTGCGCGCACGGGTCGAAGAGAGCAGGATCGCGCTGCGCAATTTGCGCCGCGAGGCACTTGACGATATCAAGCAGCTCGAACACGAAAAGCTGATCTCCGAGAACGATCAGCGCCGCGGGCAGGAGCAGCTGCAAACGCTCACCGATAAGTACATCCGGGATGCCGAGCACGTCGGCGCGGCAAAAGAAGCCGAAGTTATGGAAGTTTAGAGTTAAAAGTTAAGCGTTGAGCGTTAAGAGTTACCTGATCAGGTAACTCTTAACGCTCAACGCTTAACTTCCCAGGGGACAGAGATGACGTCGGAGAAGCGACAACGCCCGCCGGCGCCGCGCCATATTGCCATTATCATGGATGGCAATGGGCGCTGGGCGAAGCAGCGCGGCCTGCCGCGCTTGGCCGGTCATCGCGCCGGGGTGGAAAATATCCGCCGGATCTTGACTGAATGCGTTGAGCAGAGTATTCGCTACCTCACAATCTATGCCTTCTCCACCGAAAACTGGTCGCGCCCGTCGGCCGAGGTCGAAGGGTTGATGCGTATTTTTAGCGAGTTTCTCGATCGTGAGACGCGCAACCTGCACGAGCAGGGTGTCCAGATTCGGCATCTCGGCAGCATGGATGGCGTCTCCGCATCGCTGCAGCGCAAGACGCAGGCCGCACTGGACTTGACGCGCGACAACGACCGGATCACGCTGTGTGTGGCTTTCAACTATGGCGGCCGGGCTGATATCGTCGCGGCCGTGCGCGCCCTGTTAGCCGAGGGCGTCGCGCCCGAGGCAGTTGATGAACAGCATATCTCCGCGCATCTCTCGACCCGCGGCCTGCCGGATCCTGACTTGATCATACGTACCAGTGGCGAATGGCGCTTGTCCAACTTTCTGATCTGGCAGGCGGCGTATAGCGAATATTGGGTGACACCGACGTATTGGCCTGATTTCACACCCGATCTTCTGCGACAGGCGATGCAAGCTTATGGACAGCGCGAACGCCGCTTCGGCGGCCTCTCCGAGGAATAAGAGCTCGCTGGCGCAGCGCATCCTCAGCGCCGCGATCTTGCTGCCGCTGATTATCGTGTTGGTCTGGTGGAGTCTCTGGAGCGTCGCGGCCGCCGTGGTGATCGCGACCGTGATCGGGCTGATCGAGCTGTATGGGGCGTTCCGGCAGGGCGGCTATCAGCCGCGGACGGCGATCGGCATCGGCTGTGCGCTCGCAGTTGTCCTAGGAATGGCGCTCCAATCTTTGACCTCGTTCGACTTCCTTCTGCCAATCGTTACCTGCGCGATCATTGTGAGCCTGATAGCCGAGCTGGTCTATCGAAACCAGCCCGGCTCGCTGCCATCCTGGGGGCTGACGTTCGCCGGCGCCTTCTATCTGTCGTGGCTGTTCGGCCATTTTATCCTGTTGCGATCGCTCGGCGCCCCGCCATTGCATGATTCGCTCTTCACGCGATTCGGCTTGCAGCCGGGCGTCGCGTGGATCTACTGCATCTGCGCGATCACCTGGATACAAGATACGGCGGCCTATTTCGTCGGGCGCCGGTTCGGGAGGCATAAGCTGGCACCAGTTCTCAGCCCGAAGAAGACCTGGGAGGGCGCGGCTGGCGGCATGGTCGGCTCGATTCTGACCGGTCTGGTGTGCGTAATGCTGCTGGGCCTGCCGATTACACTGCTCCAGGGTGCGCTGCTCGGTCTGGTGGGTGGCATCGTGGGGCCATTGGGTGATCTGTCGGAGTCGCTGATCAAGCGCCAGGTTGGTCTGAAGGACGCCGGCAACCTCATTCCCGGTCACGGCGGCATCCTCGATCGTGCCGACAGTCTGTTGTTCACCGCACCGATCCTCTATTATCTGATCAGGCTTTTTACCGTCTAGTGCGCTTTCAGCGCAGGTGTTGGGTGTTGGGCATCAGGGCGGTGGCGCAGACGGATCACTCCAATCTGCTTGGTCTGGGGCGCTCTTGCGGTGCTACGCAACGGCACCGCAAGAGCGCCCCCGACCGCTTTATTGTATGGCTAGCTTGACTCATGCAATCCCGCTCCACCAGCCGATGCAGCCATCAAATACGCGCTAAAGTGTTGACAGCCACGATCCAATCGGGTACACTTATCTG
>DATFXE010000499.1:0-6296 GCA_035258585.1 Roseiflexaceae bacterium
GGGGATCGTGCTGCGGCGCGCCCTGCTCGGCTGGGGCATCCTGCACTCAGATGCGTTTCCGGTGGTGCTGGCCTGCATGCGCATGCCCATTGCCGTGACGCATGTGGGAGTGGTGTTGCTGGGCTACGGCCTGCTGCGGCGGATATTTCCGCCCAACACCTACCCGTGGCTGGCGCTGCTGGCGGCGCTGCTGTGGGCCGCCGACCCCTTTGTGATCGGCTATAGTAGGCTGCTGCACACCGACGCGCTGGCCGGATCGTTTATGAGCCTGAGCATGCTGGCGGCCTGCGTCTTCTTCAACCACGACCGGCGCGCCCGCTGGCTGATTCTCTCAGGTGTGGCGGCCGGGCTGGCGTTTCTCAGCAAGTCGCCCGCGCTGGCGCTGGCGCCGGCGGTTGGGCTGGCGGCGCTAATCGCCGACGATGGACGATGGACGATGGACGATAGCTACGTGAAATCGTCTATCGTCTATCGTCTATCGTCTATCGTCTACCCGCTGGCAGTCTGGTGGGCTATTGCCGCCGCGACCGCGTTCGTCCTCTGGCCGGCGCTGTGGGTTAGCCCGCTCCAGGCCTATGCCCAGCTGCGGATTGGTGTGGAGATCGAGGGCGCGCAGCCGCACATGTTGGGTAATTTCTTCCTAGGCCGCCAGGACGACGCCCCCGGCCCGCTGTACTACCCGGCCGCCCTGGCGCTGCGCACCACCCCGTGGACGCTGCTCGGCCTGCTGCTGTTGCCGTTGGCATGGTGGCGCGATGCCGGCGGGCTGCGGCGCAGCCTGGCGGCGCTGGCCGGCTTCGTGATCGTGTTCGTGGCCGCGATGAGCATGTTCCCCAAGAAGTTCGATCGCTACATGGTCCCGGCCTTCCCGGCGCTGGATGTGCTGGCGGCGGTGGGGCTGCTGGGAATTTTAGATTTTAGATTGCAGATTGCAGATTTTGCGGCTCAAAACTCAAAACTCAAAACTCAAAACTCAAAACTCAAAATGCTGGTGGCTGTGATCACCGTTGCATCTCTGGCCAACCTCGCCTACTGGCACCCCTACAGCATCGACGCGTTCAACCAGCTCTTCGGCGGCACGCCCGCCGGCGCACGCACTTTCACGGTCGGCTGGGGCGAGGGGCTGGAGCAGGTGGCCGATTGGCTGAATCAGCAGCCTGATATCACCAGCGTGCGGACGGTGTCGCTGCGGATCACGTCGCTCAACCCCTATTTGCGCGACGGCGCGCAAGCGGTATTCCCCAAGGGCGACCAGTTGCGCGACCGCACCGGCTATGTAGTGGTGTACCTGCCGCAGACACAGGCTGGCCATGTCGATGGGGTGTTCGGCCAGTTCTATGGTCGCGCCGCGCCGCTGCACACCGTGCGCATCCATGGCGTCGACTTCGCCTGGATCTACCGCGCGCCGCCGCAGGTCGCGCAGCCGCGCTCGGCCGGCTTTGGCCCCGACATCCGCCTGCTGGGCTTCGACCAGAGCGGTGAGCCGCGGCCGGGCCAGACGCTGCGCTTCAAGCTCAGCTGGGCGACCAGCGCGCCACCGCCCAAGGATTACTGGCTGTTCGCGCACCTGATCGGCCCAGGCGGCCAGCCCTACGCGCAGATCGACCTGCCGTACCCGACCAGCCAGTGGGCGCCGGGCAACTTCGCCGCCACCGAGCTGCCGATCGCGCTGCCGCCCTCCGCGCCCGCCGGCACATATACGTTGCTGATCGGGTTCTACGACCAGGCGGACGGCCAGCGTTTGACGATCACATCAGACATGCCGGATGGCGCGGCGCCGGACGATGTGAATGCATTTGTGTTGACACGGTTTGAATTGCATTAATTCATTCTTTTTGGGAGTTACGCAGTTGGGAGGTTTGGAGGGCTTGCAGCCCTCCAAGAACCTTTTTCTGGCTCACTACGGCGGCTCCGCCGCCGTAGTGAGCCAGAAAAAAGACAACCTTGGGGAGACGCCCAGAGGGCACCCGGCCTCCCCAGCCCCCTCCACCGCGTAGGTCCTGTCAATAAAATGAGGTAATACAGCCATGAACACGATCCGTCGCCCTTCGATCTCTACCCACGTCCTCGACACCGAGCGTGGCGAGCCGGCCGAGGGCGTGCCGGTCACGCTCTCGCGCTGGGATGGCCAGGGGCTGGCGCGCCTGAGTGAGGCCGAGACCAATCAGGATGGTCGGATCGCCGATCTGCTCGACCAGCCGCTGGAGATCGGCGCATACCAGTTGGCGTTCGACGTGGCGGCCTACTTCCGTGAGCTGGACGGCGATGTGCCATTCCTCAGCCGCGTGACGATCGATTTCGAGATTCTCGACAGCGACCGACACTACCACATTCCACTGCTGCTGTCGCGCTATGCCTGTTCGTCGTATCGGGGAAGTTAGCGATTGGGGATCGGGGATTAGGGATTGGGAGCAAGTCATCCCCCAATCGCCAATCCCCGATCCTCTATCGCTCATGATTTGACAGGAGTTACGCCGTGGGGTGATTTGGAGGGCCCGGGTACCCTCTGGGCGCCCCTCCAAGAACCCCTTTTCTGGGAGAGGTTGCACCTCTCCCAAGCCCTCACCGCCTAAGTCCTGTGATTTGAAGGGAGGAAGAAGATGACGGCTGCCGCCACACTTCCACACTGGGACATGAGCGTGGTCTACCCTGGACTCGACTCGCCCGAGTTCACGCGCGATTTCGCGGCCCTGATGGGTGATATCGAGACGCTCATAGCGCTCTTCGACAGGTATGCGATCGACAAGCGCGAGCGCGCGCCGCTCGACGAGCAGGCGATCGCGGCGTTTGAGCAGGCGGTCGCGGCGCTGAATAAGGTATTCGAGCATGCCCGGACTCTACGCGCCTATATCTTCAGCTTTGTGGCCACCGACTCGCGCGACGCCCAGGCGCAGGCTCGGCTGAGCGAGTTTCAGCAGGGCGCGGTGCGCCTTTCGCAGCTATCTACGCGCTTCACTGCCTGGATCGGCTCGCTGGATGTCGATGGGCTGCTCGATCGCTCCGAGGTGGCGCGCGAATACCCATTCATGCTGCGCGAGGCCCAACGCCAGGCCGAGCATCTGATGGCGCCGCCTGAGGAGGCGCTGGCGGCCGAGCTGAACGTGACCGGCGGAACCGCCTGGAGCCGACTCTACAACAATGTCGCTTCGCAGCTGCTGGCGCCGATCGCGATCGATGGCCAGCCGCCCGAGCTACCGATCAGCGCACTGCGCAATCTGGCCTACGAGCCGGACCGCGAGACTCGCCATCTCGCCTTCGAGGCCGAGCTGGCCGCCTGGCAGCGCGCCGCGCTGCCGCTAGCCGCGGCCCTTAACAGCATCAAGGGCGAGGTCAACATCCTGTCGCGCCGGCGCGGCTGGGAAAGCCCGCTCGACGCGGCGCTGTTCGACAACCGGATCGATCGCCAGACGCTCGACGCGATGATGGGCGCCGCGCGCGACTCGTTCCCCGATTTCCAGCGCTACCTGCGCGCCAAAGCCAGGCTGTTGGGCCTGGAGCGGCTGGCCTGGTACGACCTGTTCGCTCCGGTCGGCGCCAGCACCCGCGACTGGACCTACGCCGAGGCCAGCGGCTTTATTGTCGAGCAGTTCGGCAGCTACTCGCAGCGCATGAGCGATTTCGCCGCGCGCGCCTTCCGCGAGAACTGGGTCGACGCCGAGCCGCGGCCCGGCAAGCGCGATGGGGCCTTCTGCATGCCGCTGCGAGGGGAGGAATCGCGCATTTTGACCAACTACCAGCCTGGATTCAAGAGCGTGCTGACGCTCGCGCACGAGCTGGGCCACGGCTACCATAACCTGAATCTGGCGCGGCGGCCGGAACTCAACCGCGACACACCCTCCACACTGGCCGAAACCGCCAGCATCTTCTGCGAGACGATCGTCCGCCACGCGGTCATGCGCCACGCCGGCCCCGAGGAGCAGATCGAGATCCTCGAAGGCGCGCTGGTGAACGCCTGCCAGGTTGTCGTTGACATAACAAGCCGATTCTTATTCGAAAGTCAGGTGTTCGACGGCCGGCGCCAACGCGACCTGGCGATCGACGAGCTATGCGCGCTGATGGAGCAATCGCAGCGCGAGACCTACGGCGACGGGCTGGATCAGGATGTGCTGCACCCGTATATGTGGGCGGCCAAAGGTCACTACTACAGCACGGCTCTCTCGTTCTACAACTTCCCGTACATGTTTGGCCTGCTGTTCGGCATGGGCCTCTACGCGATCTACCAGCACGACCCTGAGGCATTTCAGGTCGGCTACGACGATCTGCTGGCCTCGACCGGCATGGCCGACGCGGCAACCCTGGCTGCGCGGATGCAGATAGACACTCGCTCTCCGGCGTTCTGGCGGGCCAGCCTCGACACGATCCGCGCGGATATCGATCGCTTCGAGGCGCTGGCGCGTGCGACAGCCTCCTGATATTTTTTATTGACAGGACTTACGCAGTCGGCGTTTGCAGGGAGGTTTGGAGGGACCGACTACCCTCTGGCTGTCCCTCCAAAATCGCCTCTTTTTGGCCGGTCTCGGCCACATTCGTGGCCGAGACCGGCCAAAAAGGGGAGATCTCGGGGGCGGTTGCACCGCCCCCAAACCCCCACCCCGTAAGTCGTATTATTGACGCGACATGTGTGGTGACCGAATGTGGTCATCCGCAGCGGTACTTTTCCTTCTTAACTCTTTTCGTTTTTTCGCTCGCAGAGCGAAAAAACGAAAAGAGAAGAAACGGGAAGTACCATGCTGCCGAGCACCCTGAGCTTGTCGAAGCCACGCCCTGAGCTGGTCGAAGGGTCGAAGGGCAGGCACAGCAGCGCTTGAAAGTGCGACCGCAGTCGAGAGGCAAACCATGGATCAATCAGCACCCATAGGCTACCTGCTCAAGCCGGTTCAGCCGCCCAGGCACCGCTTCGCCTTTATCGGCGTACCGCACGACGCCGCGACCAGCTTGGGAAACCCGGGCGGGCGATTTGGGCCGCAGGCGCTGCGCGAGGCGTTGCGCGGCGTGTTCGATTGGCGCCTACAGGAAGGGCGTCTGGCTGATATCGACAGCGGCCTGGTCGATCTCTCGGCGGTCGAGGTGGCCGACTATGGCGATGTCGCACTTAGCTACCACAGCACCGAGCAGACGGTCGAGCAAACTACGCTGGCGGTGCGGCGGGCGATGAAGGCGGGTTACCTGCCGCTCGTCGTCGGCGGCGATCATAGCATCACCTATCCTGCCGTCAGGGCGCTGCATGATCATGTTGCGGGCCGCATTGGCTTGATCCAGCTCGACGCGCACTGCGACCTGATGGACCACTCCGAGCGGCAGGGCCGCTACTCCGGCAGTAGCGGGATGCGCCGCACGCTGGAGTTGGAGCGCATGCGCGCGGCGAACCTGGTGCAGGTCGGGCTGCGCGGCTACACGACAGTCGAGCAGTACGAGGTCGGCCAGCGGCTGGGCGTGCGCCGGATCAGCGCGACTCGTTTCGCCGAGATCGGCCCGCGCGCGGCGGCGGCCGAGGCGCTCGCGGCGGCCGGCGACGGGACCGAGGCGATCTACCTGACGGTGGACATGGACGCGATCAACCCCGGCGAGGCGCCCGGCAGCGGCTGGCCCGAGCCGGGCGGGCTGACTGGCCAGCAGGCGATCGATTTCGTGCGCGCCCTGGCCCCGCGTATCGCGGCCATGGACATTGCTGAGCTGAACCCGGTCTACGACACCCCGGCGCGCACCACGGCGCTGCTGGCAGCGCGACTAATGCTGAATGCGATCACGGTACGGGTGAGCGGCCAAGTGTAGGATCAATACCTCTTTGCTTGCGGCATTGGCTCATGTCAAAGTCATTCTTTGGGGAGGTTTGGAGGGGCATTCAGCCCTTTCAAACCTCCCCAAAGGTGGCTCACGAGGATAGGTAAGGAAGGGCTGCGCCCTCCCTGATGCCTTTTCTGGTCGTCATACTGGCGGCAAGGCCGCCAGTATGACGACCAGAAAAATCTGATCTGGGGGCGGCAAAGCCGCCCCCAGACCCCCACTTGGATAGAACCATACCTACCCTTGTGTGAGCCCAAAGGTGGGGATGCCGGGGCGGCTTTGCCGCAATAGCATCCCCACCGTAGAATATAGTGCGTGTGCACCGCGACGATGATCTTCTTTCCGCAGCTCTGAGGCGCGCTCGTGCTATAATGGCGCGGTTCTCTGAATAGCCTGGTGCAGCCTTACTATTAGATCTGTTTTTCGTTTTCGCTCTGCGAGCGAAAAGGGAGATACCCATGGAATCGATTGCAGCGCAGATCGAGCGCGAAGTCTTGAGCTGGCCGGATGTC
>DATFXE010000500.1:0-8238 GCA_035258585.1 Roseiflexaceae bacterium
TCCACCAACTCTATCACCCGGCCGTAACGACGATCGCGATCGTGGGCGATGTCGAGCCAGCGGTGGTGATCGAAGAGCTGGAGCAGGTGTTTGGAATGTGGGAGATCGCGTTCCCGCCGCCAAGCCAGGTCTTGCCGGCTACGCCGCCGATCGCGGGGATCTTACGACGTGACATTATGCTGCCTGGCAAAGTACAGAGCGATGTGATCTGGGGTGTGCATGGCCTGAGCCGCACCGACCCAGATTACTACGCTGCCAGCGTGGCGAATATGATCCTGGGCCGGATCGGGCTGGGCGGCCGGCTGGGCGACAATGTGCGCGAGCGGCAGGGGCTGGCGTACTCGTGCGGCAGCAGCCTGGACGCTGATCTTGGGCCAGGGCCATGGGCCGCACTCGCGGGTGTCAGCCCCGCCAATGTCGAGCGTGCGATCGAAGCGATCGTCAACGAGATCGCGCTCTTCTGCGCCGATGGGCCGACCGACGAGGAGCTGAACGACGCGCGAGATTTCATGACCGGCAGCCTGGCGCTGGGGCTGGAGACAAATGATGGCATCGCCGGCACATTGCTGGGAATCGAACGCTATGGTCTCGGCCTGGATTATATCGCGCGCTACCCGAGCCTGATTCGCAGCATTGGAGCGGAGCAGATCGTCGATGTCGCGCGCAAGTACCTGTCGACCGAAGATTACATCGTGGTCGTGGCCGGGCCGCAGGCGAGTTAAGTGCGGGTCATCGCATACCCGTTCCGATGATAGACGATGGACGATAGACGATGATGGCAGCTATCGTCCATCGTCTATCGTCAAAGTGCTGAACGTTATCACTTGAGAGT
The DNA here is from genome assembly GCA_035258585.1 of Roseiflexaceae bacterium. Classification (GTDB taxonomy): domain Bacteria; phylum Chloroflexota; class Chloroflexia; order Chloroflexales; family Roseiflexaceae; genus DATFXE01. Next base: position 833 of record DATFXE010000500.1, read on the forward strand.
GCAGGATTGAGTATCACGCTACGTTTTCTGGGAACTGCGGCGGGGGTACCCATTCCGCATGTCGGCTGTTCCTGTCATCAGTGTAGTGAGGCGCGCCGCGAGCGCCAACTACGTCGTACCCGCTCAGCGATCCTGCTGGAGTCTCCTGAGGGCGGGCTACTGGTGGATGCCGGACCCGATATCTACCGCCAGCTGGCGCTCCTGCCCGAGATCCCGCAGATCGCAGCAGCAATCATTACGCACACGCATTCCGATCATTACCTTGGGCTGGATGATCTCGGCAGCATCGCCCTGATGGCCGGCTGGCTACAAGACGGTCTGCTGCCGATCTACGCCACGTCGGACAACTGGCCGCGACTCGAGGCAACCTTTGCGCATCTTTTCCGGCCTGGCATGTTCCTACGCTTTGAAGCGCGCACGCTACAGCTCGACACGGAGCAGACGATCGCTGGCTACCGCGTACGGCCGTTCGACTCAAGCCATACGATCGACGTAACCACCGCAATGCTTTCGTTGACACTCAACGGCAAGCGAGTTGTCTACGCCCCAGATCTGAAGGTCATGCCGCACGAAGTGTTCGAGGGCGCCGATGTTGCGATTGTCAGCGGAACCTTCTATCAGCGCGATCACCCGGCGCATATGCCGTTGATCAAAGCCATTCGCACCTGTAAGCGGCTCGGGGTGGGGCGGATCATCGTGACCCACGTCGGGCACCTGGAGTGGAGCAATGCCGAATTGTGGGCGCAGCTCTCTGAGCAGGGCGCGGATCTGGCCTATGACGGTGCGACGCTGGTGTTCGACCCATAGATCCTGAAAATGATCCCCGCTCGTATCACTCATCATCGTTTCATCAAATCGCTACCTTCCTTTTATTGATTCTGGGCAGCGCCGGGAGTATACTTAAATCCAGGAAAGCGCCCGCTTCTAAGTCTACCAACTGTTAACCACTAAAATGCTGTCGTTACCCGTTCAGTAGATCGACGGGGCAACCGCACGGCGGCTCCTCGAGATTTCGCACTACACCTGCCTTGTAAGGAGGGCAGGCAAAAAGATTTGACCGCATATGCCTCGTCGCGCGTGCGACGGGGCTGGCTCCTAGTTGGGAAAAACGGGGAGGATACGCGGCAATGTTTGGTGTCAGCAATGGGCGCGTGGACATAGATTTAGCCAACGGTTGGCCAGATTATCGACAGGCACTCGAGCTGATCGCCCAGGGCGACTGGTCGCGCTCGCTGGTGCTGCTGGCGGAGGCGGAGACGACCTTCCGCACCAACGACGATCACCAGGGCCTCTGGCGGGCGCTGATCGGCCAATCGCTGCTGCACTGGCGCGAAGGCGCGATGGCCCTGGCGATTGCGCGCGCGATGGCGGCGCTGCGCGCCGCGGAAGCTGTCGACGATGGCTTCGCCTTTGGCTGCGTGGCCTGGCAAGTCGCCAACATGATGATCGGGCAGGGTGAATATCGCAAAGCAGCCGATTTTCTCGACCAGGCCCAGCTCGCGCTCGACGCAGTCGGTCTGGCGCCGCCGGGTGGCGCGCTCGCCGCGGCCGCGCAGCTGTGTGTCGAGATCGGCCGCTGGCAGCAAATGCGCGAGCGCGGGCAGATCGGGCAGCGCGAAGCAGAGGTCGCGATCGTCGAGATTCAGCAAGATCTGATCGGGCGGTTGAATCAGGCGGCCAGCTCGATGCGCTCTGCGCCGGTCGACTTCGCGAGCGTCGGCGGAGCGGAGGGAAGGTTCTTGCTGCCCGGGCCGCCCGCGATGCTGGCGATGCCCGAGGCGCTCGGCTCAGCGACGAGTCTCAGTGGCTGGTTGAGCCGCTTGTGGCAGCGGCTGATCCGCGGCGATGAGGGGCCAGCGGCCGAGAGCGTGACACGGCTTCCGGCGCCGATGTGGCCGCCGATCAAGCTGGCGGATGTGGAGGCAGCCCCCTTGAGCCTGGACGAACCAGACGTGGAGCTGGTGGCTGAGCCCGAGCTGGAGCCTGAGCTGGTGCCGGCTGCGGATAGCGGCAATGAGATCGTGCTCCAGGTGCCATCTGTATCCGAACGCTTTCATACCGCCCAACCCAGCGGCCTGGCGATCTATTGCTTCGGCAATTTCCGCGTCTATTGCAACGATGTGCTGATCGACCGCTGGGAGAGCGCGCGCGGCCGGACAATCCTTAAGTATCTTGTCGCTCGGCGCGCCACAGCGATACCCAAGGAGCTGCTGGCCGACATGTTCTGGCCCGATTCCGAGCCTGAGCTGGCGCGCCGAAGCTTGCATCAGGCGATCTACTGTTTGCGACAGACATTCAAGCGGGTCGCACCAAATATGCAGATCATTCGATTCTCCAATGACCGTTACCAGCTCAATCTCGATATGCCGATCTGGGTCGACTCCGAAGCGTTCTCGCAAGAGATCGAGCAGGCGCGCGCGCATTACGCGGCCGGCAAGATCGAGACGGCAATGCAGGCTTATGCCGTCGCGATCGATCTGTATCACGCACCGTTTCTGGCTGAGGACCGCTACGAGGAATGGACCGACGAGCCGCGGCGAGCCAACCAGGCTATGTATCTGGAGGCGCTGCACCGCTTGGCACGCTATCATCTGGAGCGCGGCGAGCATCCGTCGGCGATCCTACTATGCCAGCGGGCGCTTGCGGAAGAGAGCTGCGACGAGGATTCGCACCAAATGTTGATGACCTGCTACATGGCGCAGGGGCTGCGACATCTCGCGGTGCGCCAATACCAGATCTGCGCCAACACACTCAAGACCGAGCTGGATTTGACGCCGTCGGAAGATCTCGAGGCCTTTTATCGACGCGTGGTGGTAGCGGCTGGGTAGCGCGATATCGAAACAGCGGAGTATCAACCATGTATGATGTCGTTATCGTCGGCGGCAGCGCCGCGGGCCTGAGTGCCGCGCTGGTGCTTGGCCGCTCGCGCCGTAGCGTGCTGGTGTGTGATACGCATGAGCCGCGCAACCGGCCTTCACCCACAGCGCATAGTATCTTTACCCGCGATGGAATCCCACCCGCCGATCTGCTCTTGATCGGTCGCGCGCAGCTTGAGGCATATAGCGTCGAATTCCGCTCAGTTGCCGTGACCCGCGCTCAAACCAACGATCGACAGGTTTTTCTGCTCGGGCTCGCCAACGGCGAGGAATTGCGCAGTCGGCGGGTGCTGTTAGCCACCGGAGTGCGGGATGTACTGCCTCTGATTGCCGGGATCGAACAGTTTTGGGGAACCAGTGTGCTGCACTGCCCGTACTGCCACGGCTGGGAAGTGCGCGATCAGCCGATCGCCGTGCTTAGCGCTTGTGAAACGGCTGTGTATCTGGCGTACCTCTTACGCAACTGGAGTCGCGATCTAGCGCTCTGCACCAATGGCTCTGGGCAATTGAGCGAGGCAGAACGTGCGCGGATCAGATCGTTGAATGTCCAAATCTATGAGCAGCCGATCGCGCGACTCGAAGGCACTGAGTCACAACTCGAAGGCATTCGCTTCGCAGATGGCACGCTGCTCAAACGGCGCTCGCTGTTTGTTCGGACAGCCCAGGAACAGCGGAGCCGCCTGGCCCACGATCTTGGCTGCGAGATTGGCGAGGGCGGCATTATCCATGTCGACGAGCAGGGCCAGACCAGCGTTGCGGGTGTGTACGCCGCCGGCGATATGACGCGCCACATGCAGCAAATTATTTTCGCGGCCGCCGATGGAGCGCGCGCAGCGATGGCGATCAATCATTCGTTTGTACAGGAAGAGATACGCCTAGCGGCGTGAATTATCTTGTTTGGTGAGACGGCGCTTTTGCGAGCGTCATTGTCCTTGCAATGTTAACATTTGGGGTTTCGGGGTGCTGGCCGGTGGCCAGCACCCCGAAACCACGGTTGGGGAGGTCCCGGAGCGGCCATTGGCCGCTCCGGGACCTCCCCAACGGGCCACTTTGTAAACGGGCAAACACTGTGATGGTTTTGTGAGTGTCACGCTCATCTTAACCAAGCAGTATAGCTTGCACACAAACAACGCTCGCCTCCACGGAGGCGAGCGTTGTTTGTGTGTTCGATAGCGCGTGTCATCAATCTCAAAAGCAGCACACAACACTCACTCATTATCTGCCACCTGGGCGCCTGAATCGAGGGCGCTACTCATTGTTCTCACACTCACTCATCACTGCATCTGGACGCCAAACTTGTGCGCTGCTTGAGCCTAATTTGAGCGCGATCTGAGCGCCCTGTGAGCGGGCGGTTGTAGAGTTCGGCCAATCGAAGGCGACGCAGCGAGCGACGCCAGACAATCGACAGCGAAAGCTGGAAGGAGTACCCACTGTGACAACTGCAACACGCAACTCACGCGGCAACGTGACTGTATCCTCGCGCGCCATGCAGCAGGCTGCTGCGGCGGCCGAAAGCGCGCTGGCCCCGAAAGTGACCGCTGCGGACGTCAAGGCTGAGATCGAGGCCCGGCTGCAGGCCGCACTCGACGAGGCGACGGCTCGCCGCGCGGATGCCGAGCTGGCCGAGCCCGAGCTCCCCGGCCGCATTCCCTGGTGGGATCTGATTGCCGTCGGCCCCATCCAGCCGGGCGCGGGCACGCTGCCGGCGGGCGGATCGCCGCTGCTGCCGCACGGCATCATTCGCTCGGGCGAGACCGCCTTCATCGCGACGATCCTGATCCTCAACCCGGTTCCGCATCCGGCGCTGGGTGGGATGTCGCCCTGCGACTTCCTGTCCATGTTCTCGCTTCCATACGAGGTAACCTACCAGACCGGCAACCTGACCGAGTGGAAGAAGGGGCCGGCGTCGTTGAACGTGGAGAGTGACCCGAGCGGGAATCTGGTCCCTGGCGTGTGCTTCTACGTCGACATCCTGGAATTCGAGCCATACGACCTGGACGAGGTCCTCTATGAGATGAACATCTCGGCTCGCATCTTCGGCTGCAGCGACGACCCCGCGATCAGCTACGCACCGCCATTCGCCGGCTTCGCCCGCGAGGTCGTGGACATCGACCCCGACCTGTTCTCCGGCGCGCCGGGGCTGGGCGATCGCCCGATCCGCTTCATGGTCTACGGTCCGACCGACGGCAAGTAGCGTTACTCGGAGAGCCTGACACAATGCCGGCCCGGCCGCTGAGGCTGGGCCGGCGTTGTCTTGTAAAGGATTAGCACATGTACCTCGATCCAATGACAATCGCGCGGGCCCGGCTGGCGATGCGCGCGGCGATTCGCGATCATCTTTTCGACCCGAATGTCGGAATGATCGATTTTGGTCATCCCGAGCACAACGGGAAGATCCTATGGGACGAGCTGGCGATTCGCATTCACGTGAAGAAGAAGCTGAACGAGGCGGAACTCGAAACAGCCAGCATGCTTGGCATAACATCGCCGATCCCACGCTGTATCGACGGCTTCCCGACCGATGTTCCCCAGGGAATCTACCGGGCGAGCAGCTGGGGCGTACCGCGGCCACCGCGCTCGCCGGATCTGCACCAGGCGTTCAACAACCCGCTGTGCGGCGGCATCAGCATCTCTGACGAGTTTCACAACGCCGCGGGCACGCTTGGCGGCCGGGTCATCGATCGCGCCACCGGCGCCGGAATGATACTGAGCAACTGGCACGTGTTGGTGGCCGAGTGGGCAGCGCGCCCCGGCCAGCGGATCTACCAGCCCGGCAGGCTCGACGGCGGCACTTCGGCAAATGTGATCGCCACCCTGACGCGCGATGCCATGTCGGTCAACCTGGATGCCGCTGTGGCAACGCTGACCGGCAGCCGCCCGCTGACCAGCAATCAGCTCGATCTGGGCAACGTAACCGGGGTTGGGCAGGCGATGCTGGGCATGGAGCTGGTTAAGTCGGGGCGCACCAGCGGGGTGACCAGAGGGGTTGTGACGGCAGTTCAGGGCACCGCCAGAATTAACTACCGCGGTATTTCACGGATCATTCGCCAGGTGGTGACGATTGAGCCGCGCTCGGACCTCGAGCAAGTTAGCGCGCCAGGCGACTCCAGCTCATGGTGGCTTGATCCCGAGACGATGCAGGCGATCGCTATGCATTTCGCGGGCAGCAACTTCCCCGAACGCGCGCTGGGGCTGGATATGCAATCCGTGCTCGACGCGCTCAAAGTCGATATAGATATCGGTCGTCCTTCGGCGGCCACTCGATTCGCGCGCCCGCAGGCCACGACTCGCCTGGGTGCGCCAGCCGCAGCACAGCGCCTCAGCCGTGCCGCAGAAGAGCTGGTGTTGCGATGAGCACAGCAGATAGAGCATGGTGGGCGACTGCCCGCGCCGCTCGCGATCGTCTGGAAGCATCGCTCATACACGACCCCAACGTGCGCATGATCAGCATTGGGCTCGATCCGCAGGGTCAGAGCAAGCTTCCTGTACTACTCGTCCATGTACGCGATATCGGTGCGGCGTCGAGTGTTCCGACTGAAATCGACGGCATTACAGTGCGAGTGGTCTATGGCGATTATCAACCCGAGCAAGGTGAGCCATGAGTCAGGAAAAGAAAACCAGAACGCGCAGCGTTCGCAGCGTTCGCGAGCCGCCACAACCGGAGGTAGAGCCAGCCGCGGCCCCTGCAACGCTGACAGAAGGGCTGAAGTGGCTTGAGCGCGCAGCATTTCAGGTTGCGTTCGATCATGCCACCGATACCGATGGCCGGTCGAACTGGCAGACGCGGGTCTATCATGAAGAGGCCGATGGCCGCATGGACTGGCCCGGCATCGCGGGTGAGGCGCTCATGACCTGGATGCGCGAGCGAGCCGACCTGCCCGCCGAGAGCCCGGTGGCAAGCGCGCCCGTGGCCGCCCCAGAGGAACAGCCCGTGGCAAGCGCGCCCGTGGCCGTTTCGGAGGAACAGCCGGCGGCTGCCCAACCCGTCAAGGCGCCAGCAGTCGAGCAGGCCGCCGAGCTGCGGCTGGCGATCGATCAGTTCTCGCTCAAGGCTGCCGCGTCGGAGCAGAAGGTGGGTGGCGCGGCGTCCGAATCGCGGCTGGATGCGCAGATCAGCTTTCACCTATCGGGAGTGGAGGCATACCTGGCGACCGCAAATCAGTCACAATATCTGGTTCAGGTGCTGGCGCACGATGTTTCCAGCAACCACGCAACTATCCTGGCGTTGGAAGGGCGGCAGTTCGAGCCTGAGCTGCTTGAATACAAGGCAGCGCTCAGCTTCGAGGCGCCTCCCGTCGGCGAGTACCAGATCGTGGCGCTGGTGCTGCTGCCCGACCAGGCTGTGTCGGCGGCTGAGCCAGGACCATCCCTGACTGTCCAGCCGTATTCGGGCTGATTGCCACCAGCTCACCTCACAGAGTGCACGTGCCTGCCTTATGCCTTGGTATCGCAGGCCGCCTGCGCGCTGTGGCTGGGTGGATTGGAGCCCTTGCAGAAGCGCAGCAAATACGCATCTGCCGCCGACCAGCT
>DATFXE010000501.1:0-3564 GCA_035258585.1 Roseiflexaceae bacterium
ACCGCCGCCGCCGCCGAACAGACCGCCAGCTTTATTCGCGCCTGGCCATCGATCGAGGGCGCGGTGGCCACCAAGTCACGCGATGCCTATACTGCGGTCGAGGCCGAGATCGGCAGCGCGCGCGCCGCGCTGGACGCCCAACCGCTCAACATCGCGGCGGCGCAGGCCGCCGTCGGGCGCATCCGCGCGACGCTGGCGCCGCTGGCCGCCGAGCAGACCTATACTGCCTTCGACGCCGGCGCGATTATTCTGCGTGAAGGGCTGGAGGCGTTGCTGGTGATTGTGGCGCTGCTGGCCTTCCTGCGCAAATCCGGCAACGCCAATAAGCAGCGCTGGATCTGGGGCGGCGGGGCGCTGGGCATCGGCGCCAGCCTCATCACCGCGTTTGTGCTCCAGACGATCTTTAGCAGCATCAGCGCCGGCCAGAACCGTGAGGTGATCGAGGGAGTGACCGGCCTCGTTGCCGCCGCGCTGCTGTTCTACGTGTCGTACTGGCTGCATAGCAAGGCCAGCCTGCACGAGTGGCGGAAATACATCGACGCGCGCACAAGCCAGGCGCTGGCGCGCGGCAGCATGGCCGGGCTGGCGCTGCTGGCGTTCCTGGCGGTGTTCCGCGAGGGCGCCGAGACGACGGTGTTCTACCTAGGTATGGCCCCGGCGATCGCGTCGCGCGATCTGCTGCTGGGCATTGGTGTGGGGACCGCCATCCTGGTCACGGCGGCCGTGCTGATACTGGTGCTGGGTGTTAAACTGCCGCTGCGACCGTTCTTCCGCGTGGCCGGGATTCTGGTCTACTACCTCGGCTTCAAGTTCGTCGGGGCCGGCCTGCACGCGCTCCAGGTCGCCAGCGTGATCCCTAGCTCTCCAATCGCCGGCCTGTCATCCAACCCGGTGTTCGAATTTTTCGGCATCTACCCGACCTGGCAGACGCTGCTGCCGCAGCTGGCGCTGGTGCTCGGGGCGCTGGGAGCATGGGCCTATCTGCGCGTGCGCGAGCGGCGTGCGGCCACGATCGGCGTTAGCGCAACGGCCTAGTGCCGATTGGGGCAGAGGCTGGGGACTTGAGGCTAGAGGCTTGTGTTCCTGATGCGATCGAGCCTTACGCCAAACCCGCAAAGCTATCTTGATTTTGCACTAGAGCGCTTTCAGCGCAGGGGTTGGCGGATGGCAGGGAGATTTGGCTCGAATCAAACGGGCCTCGCCATAGTGGCGAGGCCCGTTTGAGGTTCTAATGACAGGCGCGTGGCTTAGCTCAGACCGGAGTTGATCGAGCTGAAGACCGTGCTGACCTTGCCGCCGAGCAGCGTGAGAATACCGATAACAACAATAGCGATGAGCACCAGAATAAGCGCGTACTCGACCAGGCCCTGGCCATCTTCCTTGGAGAAGAAGCTGCGAAGCATTGCATTCACCCCCTTACGTTTATGAGATAGTATCGAAGCATCTGTAGTATATCTCTGGGGGCGGCCTTGCTCAATAGTCGGATAGTCCTATAGAATCTGGTACTCTCGCTCACAATTTTGTCATCTTCTATGGCATCGGCACCACAGCCGCCACGCGCGTGCCGCGCCCAACCGCGCTCTCGATCCCGAACTCGCCGCGCAGCAGCGTCTCAGCCTGCTGCTTGAGCGTCTGGATGCCCATATTGCGGCGCCCGCTCTCGTCGGCCAGCACCTCGCTGACGTGGAAGCCGCTGCCGTCGTCCTCGATTACCACGTGGATGCTGCCGCCGCTATTATCCAGCAGCACGCGCGCCTGGCTGGCATTGGCATGCCGGACGACGTTGTTGAGCGCCTCCTGGATAAAGCGAAAGATCGCCACCTCGTAATGGTTTGGCAGCCGGCCGTCCATATTCTGGACCATCAAGTTCACTTCGAGCTTATGTTTCTCGCCGATCTGCTGGACATAGCGCCGCAGCGTCGGCACAAGACCCAGATCGTCAAGGATCATGGGGCGCAGATCGAAAATGAAACGACGTGTATCTTGCAGGGTGGTGTTGATCGCGCCCTTGAGTGCGCCCAGCTCGGCGCGGGCCTGGTCGGGGTCGCGGTCCATCAGCCGCTGGCAGATCTCGGCCCGCAGCACCAGGTTACTCATCGACTGAGCTGGGCCGTCGTGCATTTGTAGGGAAATGCGCAGCCGCTCCTTCTCCTGGGCCTGGATGATGTTGGCGATCATGTCTCCGCCGTCGTCGCCGCCGCCGCGCGCGGCCGACCCGCCCAGATCCGCGCCGACCAGCGGCTCCAGCGAGCTGGCGATCTCGAACAGCTGGCTCTGGCGGGCCTTCAGCGCTTGCTGGCGGAATTGGAGCTGCTCGAGCTGGCCGCGCATCATCAGCAGCCGCATCTGCACCTCCTGGGCCGATGTGTAGAAGTTCTTGACGTCGGCCTTGCTGTATTTATCCAGGTTGACTTCCAGGTCGCGCAGGCGGTTGGCCACGGTCAGCTCGCGCTGTGCCAGCTTCTCGACTTCTGAACTGGTCTGCCGCAGGAGCGTCTCCATCTCGTTCAGCTCCCGGCGCGTCTTATCAAGATCGGCGTTCAGGGTGGCGTGCAGTTCTTCCAGCTTCTGTTGCGCTTCGCTCGCTGCCACGACAGATCTCCCTTTTCCTTGTCAGTTGTCAGTTGTCAATTATGTTTATTATGGCAATTATAGCACAACCGACATTCGCAGTTTCGGATCAGCCTTGTAGCAGATTGCGCCCACTTGCGCGGCGTGCTATAATCGCTGCAATGACGATGACGGAGACAATCTAGGCCGCGGCCAGCTTCCAGAGAGCCGCCGATCGCTGCGAGGCGGCAGCACAGGCCACGCGCCGAATCCACTCCTGAGTCGCCGGGGACGCTCTCGCAGAACCAGGGACCTAGAACTAAGAACACGGGATGACCACAGGTAGCACTGTTGGTTCTCGGTTCTCGGTTCTCGCTTCTGAGTTCTGGTCGATGGCCCAACCTACGCCGGGGGCGCCCGTTATAGCGCAGCCGAGGCCGTGTCGGTGTGGCGCGGCGAACGAAGGTGGCACCACGGGAGTATTCGCCTCTCGTCCTTCAGGTAGTTTTGAGTTCTCAGTTTTGAGTTTTGAGTTTTGGAATACGCCAACTCATAACTCATAACTCATAACTCATAACTCGAAGGACGGGGGGTGTTTTGATTCCTGCGGCGGGAATGAGATCGACGCATGGGGTTGGTGCAGTGGTTTGAGCAGGCCGCGCTTGGCCCGTTGTATCGCCTGGCGGTGGCGGTGCGCAGCGTGACCTGGCGCATCCGCCGGCCCACGCTGGTCGGCGTGCGCGCGCTGATCGTCCATGACGGCGCCGTGCTGCTGATCCGCCAGCGGCACGGCCGGCAGTTCTGGGTGCTGCCGGGCGGCGGGGTCGAGCGCAACGAGCGGCTGACCGAGGCCGCCCGGCGCGAGGCGCGCGAAGAGACCGGCGCGGCCGTGCGTGTCGAGCAGCTGCTAGGCGTGTACGATCGCTTTGGCGATAGCGTCAGTAATTATATCGTGGTGTTCGTCTGCATTCCACTGAATGCTGATGAGTGGAAAGATAGCGGCCCGCGCCCGCC
>DATFXE010000502.1:0-6532 GCA_035258585.1 Roseiflexaceae bacterium
GCCGACAGCAGCCGCGATTCGCACCGCGACGGCGTTGGTCGAGCAGCAGGCCACTGCTACGCTGGTTATGGCGCGCACAGCCACGGCGCTTGCCAAGCTGCCAACCCCCACGCCCGAAGGCGGCCTGACCGCCACAGTGGCGAATGGCGGCAATGTCCGCGAGGCGCCGGTCAATGGCCGCCCGCTCGACCAGGTCAACGCCGGCGAGACCATCCGGCTGCTGGAGAAGACTAAGGATGGCGGCTGGCTCAAGGTCACGTATGTGCGCAATGGCGCTACAATCACCGGTTGGGTAAGCCGAACGCTGCTGACGATCGATCCGGCCGTCGAACAGCAGATTCCCGCTGTCTGATGGGCCGCGCGAGCATTGACGACCTACCTCTGAAGCGGTAAACTTAGCACGTTTCAACGGCATATAACTGCTCTCTGCATTGATTGCTTATCTTTTGGTGGGGGTTCGAGGCGGCCGGGTGCCCACACCCAGAGGGTACCCGGCGTCGCCCTCGAACCCCCACCTGGGGAGGTGTGGAGGGGCCCGACTACCCTCTGGGTGCCCCCTCCACACCTCCCCAGCGAAGGTATGCGCTGATTGTACAGAGATCAGTAACTTTGACCATTATCGTTACTACAGAAGGTCAAAAAGCCATGCTTAACCAACCAGCGTCCCGTTGGGAGCAGATCTGCGCCGCAGCTGTGCATATCTACACCGCAACCGGGGTGATCTGGGGCTTCGTGATGATTGTGGCGGCAGTCCATGGCGACGCGACGTTGGCTCTGTGGGCCAACCTTGTTGCACAGATCGTGGATGGCACCGACGGCGCGTTGGCTCGCCGTTTCCGGGTGCGCGAGACCTTGCCGTCGGTCGACGGTCGCCGCCTCGACGACATTGTGGATTACCTGACATACGTTTTCGCGCCGATCGTCTTGCTGTGGGGGCTTGGTTTTCTGCCGCCGGGGATCGCCGGGATCATTGTGGCTGTCATACCGCTGCTGGCGTCGAGCTACCAGTTCTCGCAAGTAGAAGCCAAGACAGAGGATCATTCCTTTCTGGGCTTTCCCAGCTACTGGAATGTGGTCGCGTTCTATGTGATCGTGCTGAATCTGTCGCCGTCGCTCACGGCGATCGCGCTGGTGTTCTGGTCAATCATGGTCTTTGTGCCGATCCACTACCTCTACCCATCGCGGATGACCAGCTTGCGCACCTTGACGCTAGCCCTGACCGCGCTGTGGATGGTCAGCTATGGTCTGATCCTGCTGCAGATGCCGGCGCCGAACCAGTTGCTGGTTACGCTCTCGCTCGCTTATATAGCCTACTATTTTTTCCTGAGCGTGTATATGACGCTGGTGAAAACTCAGCGCCGCCATGTGCCGGCCGACTGATCTTTGCCATCTCTCGCCGCTAGGAGGAGCTTGGACGCGATGACGGATCATGACTCGCCGCGGGGGATTGAGAACGACCCGCTCTGGCTTCAGAACGAGCTAAACGAAGCCTATAAAACGATACGCAGCCTGCGGCGCCAGCTCAGCAAAGAGCAGCAGCGCCAGGCCGAAACCGAGCGCGCGCGGAACATGACGGTTGCCAACCTGGCCGATGCCGGCCGCGAACAGGTCGCGCTGCGCCGCGAGCGTGATATGTGGCGCAAGCGCGCCGAGGGCGCACTCACGCCATTCCATGTCGGTGGCCTGACGATCGACCTGACGCCGGCCGAGGTGCGCGCGATCCGCAAAGCTATGGCGCGCCTGCATCATCCCGACACCGGCGGCGATGCCGAGCGTATGAAGGCTTGGAACGCTGCGCTCGACCCCCTTGAGAGTTGAGAGTGACGAGTGACGAGTGCCGGGTACCTCGTTCCTCGTCACTCGTCACTCGTCGCTATCCCCCGACGTGCTTGACCTTGTAGCCCATCCCCGCCAGCGCCGCAGCGATCCGCTCGCGATGGTCGCCCTGGATCTCGATCTCGCCGTCCTTGAGCGTGCCGCCGGCCCCGCATTGCTGCTTGAGCTTCTTCAGCAGCGCCTCCAGCGTGGCCGGGTCGTGGCGCAGCCCGCCGATCACAGTCACAATCTTGCCGCGCCGGCGCTTGCTGTCGCGCCAGATCCGCGCCGTCTGACTGGCTGCCGAGGGGTAGGCCTGCGCCGCCTCGGGCTGGGGATCGGGCGTTGGGTCCGGGTCGGTCGAATAGACCAGCCGCGAGCGCGGTTTGTTGGTCATTATCTTGCTCCAGGTCGCCATGTACGTGACGGGTGCCGAGTGACGGGTGTCGCCAAATCGTCACTTGTCACTCGTCCTACACCGGTTTTGGTGACGGCTCCCAAGGCTAAAGCGCCTGGGGATTACGCCCTCTTTTCTAAAAGCTAGTATACTATGTGAACGAGCAGATCACCAGCGAAATGAGGTGTTCCATGACGAATTCGCGCAAGAGCGGGCTGTTGCTGCACCCCACCTCGCTGCCTGGACGATGGGGTATCGGCGACCTGGGCGCGGCCGCCTACACCTTTGTAGATTTTCTGGCCGCCGCCGGCCAGCAGCTCTGGCAAGTCATGCCGCTCGGGCCGACGGGCTACGGCGATTCGCCCTACCAGGGTTTCTCCGCATTCGCTGGCAACCCGCTGCTGATCAGCCTGGATCAGCTGATCGCGGAAAAGCTGCTTGCGCCGGAGGACCTGACCGGCCTGCCGGCGTTTTCCGACCAGCGAGTCGACTATGGCGCGGTGATCCCTTTCAAGCAGGTGGCGCTGCGCAGGTCGTTCGATCGCTTCAAGCGTGTGGCCACGGATGAGCAGCGCCAGGCCTTCGCCGCCTTTCGCACCGAACAGCGCGCCTGGCTGGCCGACTACGCACTGTTCGCCGCGCTGAAGGAAGCGCACGGCGGGGCCAACTGGAACACCTGGCCGCCCGAGATCGCTCGCCGCCAGCCGGCTGCCGTCGGTGAGTGGGGCAGCCGGCTGAGCGCGCAGACCGAGCTTCACGCCTACATGCAGTACCAGTTCTTCCGCCAATGGACCAGCCTGAAGAGCTATGCGAATGAGCGCGGCATACAGATCATCGGCGATATCCCGATCTTCGTGGCCTACGACAGCGCGGATGTGTGGGCCAACCGCGAGATCTTCGCGCTGAACGACGAGGGCAATGCGATTGTGGTAGCTGGTGTGCCGCCGGACTATTTCAGCGCAACCGGGCAGCTGTGGGGTAACCCACTGTATCGTTGGGATGTGCTGGCCAGGCAGGGCTATCGCTGGTGGATCGAGCGCTTCCGCACCACGCTGACGCTGGTCGACATCGTGCGGCTGGATCACTTCCGCGGCTTCGCGGCCTACTGGGAGGTGCCAGCTGGCGAAGCGACCGCCGTCAACGGCCGCTGGGTGCCGGGGCCGGGCGCGGCGCTGTTCCAAGCGGTGCGCGATGCGCTGGGCGGCACTTCGACCCTTCAGCCTGGCCCTTCGACCCTTCGACCCTTCGACCCTTCGACCCTTCGACAAGCTCAGCGGGCACCAAGCTCAGCGGGCACCAAGCTCAGCGGGCACCAAGCTCAGCGGGCACCAAGCTCAAGGGACACTTCGAGGCATGCGTTCAGTATAGGCCTGCCGATTATCGCCGAGGACCTGGGCGTGATCACGCCCGATGTCGAGCAGCTGCGCGATGAGCTGGGCTTCCCGGGAATGAAAGTGCTCCAGTTTGCGTTCAGTGGCGACCCGGACGATATCTATTTGCCGCACAACTACCTGCCGCACTGTATCGTCTACACCGGCACGCATGATAATGACACAACTCTGGGCTGGTGGCGGGCGCTCCGGCCGCACGAGCGGCACAATGTGCAGATCTATTTGGGGCGCGACGGCAGCGATATCAGCTGGGATTTCATCCGGCTGGCGCTGGCGTCGGTGGCCGAGCTGGCGATCGTGCCGATCCAGGACGCGCTGGGCCTGGGCAGCGAGGCGCGTATGAACACGCCTGGCCAGGCCGGCGGCAATTGGGGCTGGCGCTACACGCCGAATATGCTGACGCCCGAGCTTGTCGAGCGCCTGTACGGGCTGACGGCGGTGTATGGACGAGCGCCGAAGGTGGAGCCTGCAAAGGTTGAGGGTATGCGAGAGTCTTCGCCGGAATCGGCCGAGTCGTAGTGTTGTAATATGGCATTGCAATGCGGTCCTACAACGAACACACATTTACTGCCTACCACCTATTTTATTTTGTGGCCGCGACGGCGTGGGAATGCGCCGCGGCGCATTCCCACGCCGTCGCGGCCACCGGGTTACATTCGGGATGACTTATGCCAGACCTCTCCAATCAAGATATTAGGATGCCGGTGCGGGTGGCTCAAACAGCGTCAGCGGGTAGCCATCGGGCGTATGCACGCTGAAGATCGACCCGAACGGCCGCGGCTCAATCGGCGTGGCCTCGACCCCCTTACTTGTGATGATGTCGCGCCGGCCCGCTAGGTCGTCGGTCTTCAGATACAGCACGATTGCGCCGGGAGCTGGCGTTTGCTCGTTGGCCTGGACCAGCCCGAAGCTAATGCCGCCGTCGCCAGTCAGAAAGTGGAAGCCTGGCGTGTCTTCCTCGGGGATGTGTTTGAAGCCCAGCACGTCGGTGAAGTAGGCCAGTGATTTCGCCGGTTCCGAGACATAGAAAACCACAAAATCGAGCGATGGCGTTGCTGCCATTATATTCCTCCTTATGCGTTTTCAAGCGAAAAGTGCGGATTCTCGATGATGCCGAAGACATTGCCGAACGGGTCGAGCACCGAAGCTACGCGGATGTCCCCGCCCACATCCTGAACGCCCAGCCGGTCGGTCGCGCCAAGCTCGACCAGACGCGCGAGCGCCGCCGCCGCATCGGCGACGCCCCAGTAGGCCACTGCGCTGTTACCCGTGCCGGTTGCGCTCGATGGGTCGGGGTCGAGGCCGAGCTCATAGCCGGCGACGTTGAAGCCGACATAGAAGGGCTGGTCGAAGTACGGCTGCACACCCAGCGCCCTGGCGTACCACTCCTTGGCCGCGGCAAGGTCGGGGGCGTGGTAGATGACTGTGCGTAATCCTTGAAACATTTCCGACTCCTTGGCTCGTCACGAATCTCTCACCATGAGTCTAGCACGAGCCAGTGACAACCCTATGTCAGTAGCGATTCGGGAATGTTCGCAGCGCTACTCTACGTTTTACTGAGGGCTACACAATTAGCTAAACTTTGTGGTGGGGGTGTGGGGGCGACGCCCAGAAGGCACCCGGCCGCCCCCACACCCCCACCACTAGGGAGGTCTGGAGGGGCCCGGGTACCCTCTGGGTGCCCCCTCCAGACCTCCCCAGCAGTCATCTTTAGCTGCTTATGCAGGGGTCAATATTGTGCGTGGTTGTGAGGTTGGCCGCACGCAGCCAACCTCACAACCACGCACGGCAATGGGGATGAGATCTAGTGGCTGTCAGAGGTGGTATGGTATTCCAGGATCTTTTTCGCTTCGTCCGCCAGCAGCGCCCGCAGCGACTGGGGCTCGAGCACGCGCACGTGGCTGCCCCAGCCCAGCAGCCACTGCAAAACGTCGCGCTCGTGGCGCACCCGCAGCGTGATCAGCAGGCCATCGTGGCGCAGCTGCTCGCCGACGACGAAGTACGATGGTTCCTCGCGCACCCAGTCGGCGATTGTGAGGTCGAACAGCGCGCGCACCACCAGCGTGCGCTCTTCGTTGCGGTCGCGCTGCTCGAACCTATAGCCAGGCGGGCGCGTGAAGCTGCGCGGCAGCACCGACAGCTGCTGCATGCGTTCGACCCGAAAGTTGCGGATATCCTGGCGCAGGTGGCAGAAACCGGTCATGTGCCAGGCGCCCAGATAAAACACCAGGCCGTAGGGGTCGGCCTCGCGCGTGCTGAAGGCGCCGGCGCCATCCTGACTGTGCCGGGCGTGGTAGCTGAAGCGGACGCTGTGGCGGCCAAGGATAGCCCGACGCAGCGTGCGCAGCATCGCGGCCTCGTGCGGCCGCTCGCGCCCGCCTTCGGCGACGTAGCGGATGCTGTCTTGCAGCGAGCGCACCTCGTCGCGCAGCGGCTCGGGCAGCGCCCCGGCGATCTTGCGCCCAGCCGACTGCGCGGCGGCGCGGTACTCGGCGTCGAAGCTCTGGGCCATCACGTCGCCGCCCAGCAGCAGGATCAGCGCCTCGTCGGGCGTGAAGCGCAGCGGCGGCAGGAAGTAGCCCTCCAGCAGCGAATAGCCCTGCCCCGGCGTCGAGATCACCGGCACGCCGGCCTCGCACAGCGCCTGGATGTCACGATAGATCGTGCGCTTGCCGACCTCGAAGGTCGCCGCCAGGTCCTCGGCGCGCTGCCTGCCGCGGGCCTGCAGCTCGAGGACGATAGCGAGGAGGCGGTCGGTGCGGTTCATATATGTACGAAATACTATATTATACGCGACGAGGTGCCAGATCTTCTTGTTTGTCTTGAATGTCCAGCCACTCAATCGCTGCTCCAGCAGCCCAACTGAAATCTTCGCCGAGAAATGTAGCTTCCCCAGAGGAACCATATTTAGCGGCTGGCCCCCGCAAAT
>DATFXE010000503.1:0-3658 GCA_035258585.1 Roseiflexaceae bacterium
ATCGCCGACCACCGCGAAGTCTTCGCCCGCCCTGCCGCCCAGATGGCTGACCACCACTGGCCCGGTATTGACGCCGACGCGCATGCCCAGGCGAAATCCGCGCTCGCGCTGGAGCTGCTCATTCAGCTCTGCCAGCGCCTGCTGCATATCCAGCGCCGCACGCACCGCACGCTCGGGGTCGCTCTCCTGAGCGGTGGGGATGCCGAAGACCGCCATCACCGCGTCGCCGATGAACTTCTCGATCCAGCCGCCCTGGCTGGTGATCGCCGGCGATATCCGGCCGAAGTAGGCTCGGATGACATCGCGCACATCCTCGGGGTCCATTGTCTCGGCGGTGGCGGTGAAGCCGGCCATATCGGCGAACAGCACCGTTACCTGCTTGCGCGTCTCGTCGAGCGCGGCCAGCTGCCGGCGCAATGGGGCGATCGCCGCGTCGGCCAGCGCGTCGCCCAACGCGGCACGGCGCGCTTCGATCGCGGCGATGGTCTGCTCGATGTCTGCGCGACTGGACATGCTGGCGCCCTGCTAACAGCGATCTGTCATCTGATCTGGGATGATGATTATACTACGCCTGGCACACAAACGGATGATACAATTGCTCGTAACGCTCTTCGTAACGTTTTTTGGACGATCCGTTGTTAGACTCTGGCTGAAAGAGCAAACGGGAGCTGGCGATGACGACATTTCTACAATACTTCAGGCGCGCGAGCCGGCGCGCAAGACGCCCAGAAACGGTAGCCGAGCCGACGCCGATCGTCGAGCGGCCGCCTGTCGCGGGCGCGACAGGGATCGAGATAGCGCCAAACGACCCGCTGGTCGCCTACTTCTTGAGTGTGCCGGGCGCAGTCGAGATTGCGCGGCTGCGGCTTGATTCTCCGGCGCTGGAGGCCATGCGCGCGGCTGGCACCAAAGTAGCGGTACCGCTGGTCAGCCAGGGCGAGCTGATCGGCGTGATCAGCCTCGGTCCGCGCCTCAGCCAGCAGGAGTACTCATCGGACGACCGTGGGCTGCTCACCAATCTGGCGGTACAGGCCGCGCCTGCGGTACGGGTCGCTCAGCTGGTGCGCCAGCAGCAGATCGAGGCCCGCCAGCGCGAGCGGATCGAGCATGAGCTACGCGTTGCCACCCTGGTCCAGCAGACGCTCTTGCCGCAGGCGATCCCCGACCTGGCCGGCTGGAGGATCGGACGCTACTACCAGCCCGCGCGCGAAGTCGGGGGCGACTTCTACGACTTTATTCATCTGCCAGATGGCAAGCTCGGCCTGGTGATCGGCGACGTGACCGATAAGGGCGTGCCGGCCGCGCTGGTGATGGCGACGACCCGCAGCGTGCTGCGCGCCGCCGCCGGCCGGCTGGAGTCACCTGGCGCAGTGCTCGGGCGCATCAACGACGTGCTGTATGACGAGATCCCGCCGAATATGTTCGTGACCTGCCTGTACGCCATCCTCGACCCGCGCAGTGGCGTGCTGCGCTTCGCCAACGCCGGCCACGATCTACCCTACCGGCATCACGACGGCGGCGTGGATGAGCTGCGCGCGCGCGGGATGCCGCTCGGCCTGATGCCAGGCATGACCTACGAAGAAAAAGAGATAACGCTTGCCCCCGGCGATGGGGTGTTGTTCTACAGCGACGGCCTGGTGGAGGCGCATAACCCCGCGCGCGATATGTTCAGCTTCGCCCGGCTCCAGCAGCTGCTGGCGCGCGGCCCGCGCGATGCCGGTGTGCTCGTGGGCATCCTGCTCGACGAGCTGGCGCGCTTCACGGGAAGTGGCTGGGAGCAGGAGGACGATATTACGATGGTGCTGCTTGAGAGGGAGGCGGGCCTCGGCGAAGGGGCGACAGAGCCGCAGGGCGAGGGGGCGACGGCGGAGCATGAGCCTGCTTTCGTCCCCTCGCTCACTCACCCCCTCGCCCCCTCTCAAGGACAGGAGTGGCGCATCCTGGCCGAATGGTCGCTCGCGAGCGAACCGGGCAATGAGCGCCTGGCGATGGAGCGCGTCGGCGAGGTGCTTGGCGAGCTGGATCTTTCGCCACGCCGGCGCGAGCGGCTCAAGACCGCGGTGGCCGAGGCGACGATGAACGCGATCGAACATGGGAACCAGAACCGTCCCGAGCTGCCGGTCGAGCTGCGGGTGCGCGCTTCGGCCGACGCCGTGGTGGTGGAGATCGTCGACCAGGGCGGCGAAAAGCCGATCGTCGAGGCCGAGACGCCCGACCTGTACGCCAAGCTGGAGGGCGCCCAGTCGCCGCGCGGCTGGGGATTGTTCCTGATCAAGAGTATGGTGGACGAGATGCATGTCAGCAGCGACGAGCGGCACCACCGGATCGAGTTGATCATGCACCTAGAGAACCAAGAACCAAGAACCGAGAACCTTTGATGATACTGTCTTCGGTTCTCGGTTCGCCCAGGGGGCACCCGATTCTTGGTTCTTGAGTAACACGACTTACGCAGTCAGCGTTTGCAGGGAGGTTTAGAGGGACTGCGTCCCTCCAAAATCGCCGCTTTTTGGCCGTCTCGGCCACGAATGTGGCCGAGACCGGCCAAAAAGGGGAGATCTCGGGGGCGGTGCAACCGCCCCCGAACCCCCACCGCGTAAGTCGTGTCAGTAAGGAGCGAATAATGCCAGCCAGACCACTTGCGGCGCGCGTGCGCTATCAGCCGGGAGGCGCAGTGATCGACCTGCAGGGTGAGATCAACGCCTTCGGGAGTACGGCGCTGAGCGATGCCTACGCCGAAGCTGAGCGCCACAACCCCGACGTCGTGCTGCTCAATTTCGCCGGCGTGGATTATATCAATAGCACCGGTATTGCGCTGATCGTCGGGCTGCTGGCCAAGGCGCGCGCCGCCCGCCGCCGGCTGGTGGTCTGCGGCCTGAGCGAGCACTACGTCGAGATTTTTCAGATCACGCGCCTGTCGGACTTCATGACCATGTTTCCGGACGAGGAGAGCGCCCTGGCGGGCGCCACGCTAGAAGGTTAGCACGTTGGAGCGTTCAAACGTTGTAACGTTCGACGAAACTTGCGATCTGCAATCTGACGCCAAGGAGGCCTTCCATGCCCCAAGCAAATGTCATCATGAACGTCCGAAAGGCCGGGCGCGCGGCCAGCATCATCGACATCCAAGGCGAGGTCACGGCGTTCGCCGAAAAGGTGCTGAATCAGGCCTATGAAGAGGCCAGCGTCAACAGCATCCGCGCGGTGCTGCTGAACTTCAGCAAGCTCGAGTACATGAATAGTAGCGGGATCGGCCTGCTGGTCACCACGCTGATCCGCGCGAACCGGCAGAGTCAGAAGCTGCTCGCCTATGGTCTCAACGGGCACTACCGCCATATCTTCGAGCTGACGCGCCTGAACGAGGCGATCGGCCTCTACGACAGCGAAGATGCGGCATTGGCGGCGGTTCAGCGGATATGACGGATGAGACAACGGATCGAGCGGAGCCGTTAAGCATGGTTGTGACTCGATGCCTGGCCGAGGCCGCGTCGATCTGTTTTATCCGCTTCGAGTGAGGCTGTTGACGTGATACAAGGAGCCGATCATGACTACCCCAACGTCAGATCCCCAGGCGAGCCAGCCGCGTGACGCGGCCCACTGGGCCGGGCATGTCGGGACGCTGAAGGTCGGCGCGGTGCCGGCCGGCGCGATGAACATCAACGTC
>DATFXE010000504.1:0-31530 GCA_035258585.1 Roseiflexaceae bacterium
CTTGCCGGCCACCGCGCCCGCCAGCTCGCCCAGCCGCCGCTCGACCGCGCTGTGGATATCTTCATCGGATGGCAGCGCGGCGAAGCTGCCGGCCGCGAACTCGGCCCGCACCGCCTCCAGGCCTGCGGTCAGCTGGTCCAGCTCGGCAGCGGTGATGATGCCGGCGCTATAGATCTGGCGCGCCCAGGCCAGGCTACCGCGAATGTCCTCAGCCCACATGCGGCTGTCGAAGGGATATGAGTTATTGAAGCGCGCCATGCGTTCATCGATCGTGCCCGAGAAACGGCCGCCCCACATATCGATTCTCCTAAAACTCAGCGCGCGAACGCGCGAAACGGATTGTCGCGCGTCAGCATTGCGATTGTGGTCCCATCCAGGCCAGCGGCGCGCAGCTTGGGCAGAAAATGCTCGCTGATATAGGTAAAGGGCTTGGGCGTCCCGCCGCCAGGCTGGGCCGGGTCGTACCAGCCGCGGTCGTGGCTGAGCAGCAAGCGTCCGCCAAGCCCTGCCTCCAGCATGCGCTGAATGCGCTCGACGAAGCCCGCGTCGGTCGCCTCGTCGCCGATCCAGTCGTACTCGACCCAGGCGCCACGCCGCGCCATCTCCAGATTTAGCGCCATATCCGGCTCGGCGCTGGCGTGAATCCAGATGAAGCGCTCGGCGGTATACCCGCACGACTCGATGATATCCAGCTGGTCGCGCACCACCCGGCCGCGGATGGTATGGCTGCCGATCGCAGCGCCGGTCTCACGCGCGGCGCGGGCGGCGGCGCGCAGGATCTTCGCCTCACAATCGGTGATCCCATCGTCGCCCGCGCTGAGCTTGATGAAGCCGGCCCGCACGCCGCTCTGCTCGATCTGCCCGTTCAGCTCGCCCAGCATCCATTCGTACAGCGCGTCCTCGGAGCTGGCCTGCGCCCAATCGGGAACCCACGGCTCGCGGTAGATGCCCGTCGGCACTACCAGCGGCATACTGGTCGCCTCCGCGACCGCCCTCAGAATATCGGCGCGCCGCCCCACGCCTACCGGAGTACACTCGACCAGTGCGGTCACGCCGGCCGCGCGCGCCGCCGCCAGCTCCGGCCCCATCAGCGCGATCACATCTGCCGCCTCCGCCTGTGCGTACCCCGGCTGATCCCACGTGCGCAGATCGACGAAGATGTGCTCGTGCGGTAGGATCATGCCGAGCTCGTCGGCACGCTTCGGGCCCTGGGTTGTGATTAGATTGGGCATGCGTGGTTGGTCCTTTATTTCGTGCTGCCACTACTAGAAAGCTTGGTCTTTCCACAAATCCTATTAGCCTGCGGCATCAGGGTGCTTTTCTTCTTTAGGACTTACGCAGTTGGTGTTTTAGCGGGGGGCCGCTGGCCCCGAGAACCTTCTTTTTCCACCCACCTGTGGCGGCAATGCCGCCACAGGTGGGTGGAAAAAGAAAGGGGTTCTTTGGAGGGCAAAGCCCTCCAAACCTCCCAACCGCGTAACTCCTATTCTTTATTGTGTAGCAGGTTTTCGCCCGGCCGGGCGAAAACCTGCTACACGAGTAGTTAAGAGAAACCAGATGCCATACGCCACAAGCCCAAGCAGCGCGATGCCGCTGATGGCACCGCCAATCAGGAACGCGCGCGGGCGATAGCTAAACTCGACCGTATGCTCGCCCGGCGGCAGCCAGACGCCACGAAAGGTGTAGTTGGCGCGATAGAGCATCGCGGGCCGCCCATCGACCGCCACGCGCCAGTCGTCGCTGTAGGCATCCGAGACCATCAGTACGGCCGGCGCGCTGACGCTCGCGCGCACTACGGCGCGGTTGGGCGCATACTCGATCGATGGCGCGGGCTCCGGCGCTGGCGGTGCGGCAACTGGCGGCGCAGGCGCCGGCAGGATCGCAAGCGCGGCGGGGTCGAAATCTTCCCGCGCCATCCGCGCCAGCTGCGCGTCGTCGTCGGGAATCACCGCGACATCGTGGACCAGCCAGGCGCGCGGAAGCACATTCGGGTTGCGGTAGATCCGGCCTTCGTCGGTCTCCTGCGCCAGCTCCAGTGGCGCGAATAGCTGCTCGTTCGGGCTGCCCGGCTGGAACAGCAGATACTCGACGTTGAGCATGTCCAGCAGGCGACGCTTCTTGTAGGCCGAGGAAAAATAGGCCCGCAGATTAACGCTTCCCTCGCCAGTTTTGCTGAAATCTTTGCCGTCGATCAGGCGCGCCAGGCGATTGTAGCGCTCGAAGTACAGCGACTGATAGCCGCGAATATCTTCGAGCCCAAACGCGCTGGCAACATTCGGTGGCAGCGCGGTGTAATCGCCGCCCAGGATCCGGAACGGGCCCGGCTTGCTCAGCAGAAACGCCACCTGGCGCGTCGGTGGGTACAGCTGATCGGGCGCCGGCTGCGCATAGCCCGCAAGGCCGGCCGTGAGATCGCGCGTCGGCGTGAGCGCGGACGGGTCGACGCTGGTATTGTAGGCGCCACCATACCACAGCAGGTCGAACGCCGTCACGCCGACCACCAGCCCCAGCGCAGCCGAGCGCGCTGCCCGCGGCAGCCGCGGCGCCAGCAGCAGCGCCAACGTAGCCACTCCGCCGATCGCCGCGACCGCAACCGGGACCAGCAGCGATTGCTGGCGGATCAGCGTGATGTAGACGCCGTAACGCGACTGGGGCGTGAACAGCTGCATGTGCCAGAGCGCCCATCCGAGCACAAGCAGCGCAGTGACTCCCAGCAATATGCGGTTGGCGGCTCGCACCCAGCGACCGCCCGGTGCCGACACGCCACGGTCTAGCAGTGCGGCGACACCCAATCCAGCAAGCATCGACGTCGCAAAATACCAGAGCACAAACCATCGCGTATGATCTTCGAACTGCCGATACAGTGGCACAAGCGTCGCGAACAGCTGCAATAGTGGACTATCGATCGCCAGCGCGAAGGCGGCGATCGCCAGCAGGCCCAAGAAGAAGCTGGACGGGTGACGCGACAACAGCAGCGCCAGCACGACCAACAGCAGTGGCACGATGCCGATATAGGGCATCGGCACGCGCAGCAGGGCTGGCCCCCAGGCTGGCGGCGTGGCGCGCGGCGCGCCGCCAAGCATGGGCAGCGCCAGCTGTAATAGGTTGAGAAACTGATCCTGGTCCGACGTCTGCTCGAAACCGATCTCGGCGCGCTGGCCCTGCGCGGAAAGCTCGAACGCCGGCAGCAGCTGCACCGCGCTCAGCGCCAACGCCAACGCCACGGCAGCGCTGAACCCGGCCACGATCCGCCATCGCGCGGGCCATTCGCGCGCTTGGAGCGCGCGCGCGACGACATAGCCGCCCATGCCCAGGTAGATGTACAGCGCAAGCTGAAGATGGCTCAGCAGCGGCAGCGCGAAGATCGCGCCCGCCAGCGCCCAGCCGCCCCAGCGCTCGCTACGCACCGCGCGCTCGATCGCCCAGAAACACCAGGGCAGAATGGCCGTCGCCCCGGTATGGTGCGGGAAGTACAGCCAGGTCAGGAAGTAGCCGTTGAACATATAACAGACCGCCGCCAGCAGCGCCGGCCACGTGCCAAGCTTCAGCTGCCGCGCGAAGCAGTAGGCTCCAGCGCCGGCCAGGATCACGTGTAAAAAAGCATAGAAACCAAACGCCTGCGCCAGCGGGATCAGCAGAAACAGCAGCGTCGGCGGGTAGAACAACCCGATCTGCCCATCGGGCAGGTTGGGCGTGCCGGTCAGCACCGTGGGGTTCCACAACGGCCAGGCGCCTTGCTGGATCATGGCATCCGTCCACACACGCCGTGGGTAGACCTGCTTGATCGGGTCGGTGTTGATCGGGTTGTTGACCGGCACGCGCTCGTAGGAGTAGCGCCACGGGTGCAAGTGCATCAGCGCGTCGAGCGGCAAGAACACCTCGCTACGCAGCACTGGCCGCCACATCAGCATCAGCGCGAAGACGCACAGCGCGGCTATTGACCACAAGCGTGACAGGCGTCGCCAGGATTTGACCGCCAGAGCAGCCACGAGACATGTCCTTTAAGGGTTAAGGGTTAACGGTTAAGATCAATGATTTCATTGTTTGCTCTGTCCTCAATGAACCTAACCTCTAACCCCTAACCCCTAGGTTGTATAGTGGGCGTTGATCTCCACATACTCGGCGCTCAAATCGCAGGTCCAGACTGTCGCCTGAGCCTCACCCAGGCCTAGATCGAGCGCAATCAGCACTGGATCGCCGCGCAGCGTGTCTGCGGCCGCGCGCTCGTCATAGGTGGTCGGCAGGCCATTCGACACCACCTGGACCGCCGGGCTGTCGTTGTCGCCCGGGCGGTCGGCCGGGCCGAAGGTCAGCGAGAGCCGATCCGGATCGATCGCTGCGCCGCTGTAGCCGGCCGCGCAAAGCACGCGGCCCCAGTTCGGGTCGCCGCCGTGGACCGCCGTCTTGACCAGTGGCGAGCGCGCGATGCTGTCGGCCACCATGTGCGCCTGCGCCTCGTCGAGCGCGCCCGTCACGGTGATCTCGACCAGCCGCGTGGCGCCCTCGCCATCGCGCGCGATCTGCTTGGCAAGATCAACGCACACCTCAGTCAGTGCAGTGACGAAGGTGTCATATACCTTATCATCCTTCACATTCTTTGCGGTTGTAATCTCGACGCCCGAAGCGCCGGAGGCCAGCAGCAGCGCAGTATCGTTGGTGCTCATATCGCCGTCCACGCTGACGCGGTTGATACTGCAGTCGATCGCCTGGCGCAGCGCCGCCAGAAGCAACTCCGGCGCGACGATCGCGTCGGTGGTGATGATCGCCAGCATGGTAGCCATGTTGGGATGGATCATACCGGAGCCCTTGCAGAAGCCGCTGATCGTGACTGTCTGGCCGCCGATTTCGAGCTGCCGGCTGCTGACTTTTGGGCGTGTATCGGTGGTCATAATCGCGCGTGCGGCGAATGGGGCGCCGTGCTGAGCCGCCGGCGAGGTCACTATTGCGATGCCCTGCGCGAGCTTCTCCATGTTCAAATGACGGCCGATCACGCCGGTCGAGAGCACCAGCACCTCGGATGGCCGGCAGCCAAGCGCCTGAGCGGTCAGCCCGGCCATCTGGCGCGCATCGTCCATGCCGCGCGGGCCGGTGCAGGCGTTGGCATTGCCAGCGTTGGCGATGATGGCGCGAATCCCAGCGGCGTTTCGCGCCAGCGTCTCCTGATCGCACAGCACCGGCGCAGCCTTGACGCGGTTGGTGGTGAACACGCCCGCCGCCGCGCATGGCGCCTCGGCCACCACCAGCGCCAGGTCGAGCGCCGAGGCGCCCATCACGCTGCTGGTCTTTAGGCCGCAGGCCGTGGCCGCGGCGCGGAAGCCGGGGGCCAGGGTGAAGGCGTCGATCGATTCGGTCATTTTTACCTCACAAGATGCGCCGCCGGGCTCAAGCCCTCGGCTCGGACTACCAAGCCCGCCTCCGCGGGCTAAATCGCCGTGCGCCTGCCGCCGGGCTCAAGCCCTCGGCTCGGACTACCAAGCCCGCCTCCGCGGGCTGCCGATGAGAAAGCTCTTTCGTTGGGGCTGCGCCGATTGGTAATACGCACAGTGTACTATGTTCGATAATTTATGTACAAAGGCGGGCTTCGATGGCATCGTATACACAGTTGTATGTGCATTGTGTTTGGGCTACATGGGACCGGCTACCACTTATCACGACAGAGGCTGAGACGCAGCTCTAGGCAGTGATAGCCGCGAAATGTTATGAGTTAGGATGTACACCTCTGGCGATTGGAGGCATTGACGATCACATCCACTTGCTCGTACGCTTCTCGCCTAAGATTTCCGTTGCTCAGCTTGTCGGACAAATCAAGGGTTCAAGTTCACATGCCTTCACCTATAATATTCAGCCCAATCACTTCTTCAAATGGCAAGGCTCTTACGGGGCATTTACGATCAGCCAGCGATCTGTGTCTCAAGTCTGCGCCTATATCCTGCAGCAAAAGACACATCACACTGACAAAACGCTCATCAATGCTCTCGAATATTGTGCCGATCTGCATGACATGCCAGATTCGTAACTTGCCACGTGATCTTGACTGCAACTCGACTCAATCCCAGGCCACGCAGGTGGCCTTCGTAGCACAAGCCGAGGGCTTCAGCCCGGCGGCTGATCGTGGGGCGTTCACATCGAGCGTCAGCTCGCAGCCAACATCCAAATCCGCAGAAACGAACTTTGGCCTACATGAGTTATGAGTTATGAGCTTCTCAAAACTCATAACTCATAACTCACAACTCCTAACTACTTCCCCTCGACCAGCGCCCGCACCTTCATCGGCAGGCCAAACAGCTTGATGAAGCCCTCGGCGTCGGCCTGGTTGTATGTCTCGCTCATGGTGAAGCTAGCGATGTCGGGGTTGTACAAGCTCTGATCGGCCCGCCGCCCCACCAGCGTTGCGTTGCCGCGGTACAGCTTGATCCGCGAATCGCCGTTGACGTTGCGCTGCGTGACCTTGACGAAGGAGTCCAGCGCCTCGCGCAGCGGAGTATACCACTGGCCGTTGTAAACCAGCTCGGCGTAGCGGTGGGCGATCACATCCTTGTAGTGCAGCGTGTCGCGGTCGAGCGCCAGCTGCTCCAGGCCCTGGTGCGCGATCTTCAGGATCGTGCCGCCGGGCGTCTCGTAGACGCCGTGGCTCTTCATGCCCACGAGCCGATTCTCGACCAGGTCGACCCGGCCGACGCCGTGCCTGCCCCCCAGCGCATTCAGCCTGGTCAGCAGCGCCACCGGCCCCAGCCGCTCACCATCGAGGCTGATGGGCACGCCGGCCTCGAAGCCAATTACCACATACTCCGGCTCGGCCGGCGCGGCCTCCGGTGCCGTGGTCAGCGTGAACATCGGCTCCTCCGGCTCGTTCCAGGGGTCCTCCAGGATGCCACCCTCATGCGACATATGCCAGATATTGCGGTCGCGGCTATAGATCGACTTGAGCGTGGCAGTCACGTGCACGTTATGCTCCGCGGCGTAGTCCAGCGCATCCTCGCGCGAGCGAATATCCCACTCGCGCCAGGGCGCGATCACCTTGAGATGTGGCGCGAAGACCATGAAGGTTAGCTCGAAGCGCACCTGGTCGTTGCCCTTGCCGGTGCAGCCGTGCGCTACCGCGTCGGCACCCTCCTGGAGCGCGATCTCGGCCTGGCGCCTGGCGATCAGCGGGCGCGCGACCGAAGTGCCGAGCAAGTAGATGCGCTCGTAGACCGCGCCAGACTGGAGCAGCGGGAACAGGAAGTCACGCACGAACTCCTCGCGCAGATCTTCGACGTAGCACTTGGAGGCGCCGCTGGCCTTGGCCTTCTCCTCCAGGCCGCCCAACTCGTCGTCCTGGCCGAGGTTCGCGCAGTAGCAGATCACCTCGGGGTTGCCGTAGTTCTGCTTCAGCCACGGCACGATAATGCTGGTGTCGAGGCCACCCGAGTAGGCCAGGACCACTTTGTTGACTTTGGGGCGGGTGGTCATTGTTTTCGACTCTCCTTACTATAGTGACAAGATGACAAGGTGACGGGGTGACGAGGTACGATTATGACTCATAATGCCGCATAGCGACAAGGTGGCAAGATGACAGAGTGACAGGGTGCGATTATGACTCATAATGCCGCAAGGAATCCAGCAGATGCCGGGCGGTGTCGTTGTCCATGCGTCCGGTGTCGTACAGAAAACGGACGAAGCGCTTGAAGCTAGTCATGTTGGTCTTGCGGGCCGCAGGTTTCAAGTCCGCGCCGCCGACATAGCCTCGCATATCGTCGATATTCAGATCCAACAGCCCGCGCGGCGGCTGCTGGGCCAGCAGGTAGCCGTCGGCGAAGGCCGCGATATTCGCCGTGTGCTGCTCGATCATCTTCATGCTCAGGTTCGAGCCGGCCAGGGCGCGCCGGAAGGCGGTGAGCAGCTTGTCATTGCGCCCCTGGACATCCTTGCGTGCGGCCGCGGGATCGGCTGGGGCGGCGTCTGAGCCGAGCGATGTGATGATCTGCCCGCGCTCCTTGGCGTTGCGGTAGATGTCGTTCAGGTTACCACGAATGCCCGCTCCGAAAAAGATGTTGTAGGTCGAAAAGAGGCCATCGTAGGTGATCCGGCCCTCGAACGGCAGCAGCACCGCCCGTACCAGCACGGGGGGCGGCAGCGGCAGCACATCCTCAAACGGGCTAACCAGGCCCAGCACGCCATAAACTCGATCGGAGGGCCTCTGCCCAATGAACACGCTGTATTTCTTCAGATGGCGAAACACGTAGAAATCGCCGGCCACGCGGCTGTCCCAGCTCGCAATCAGTGCCAGGTCCTCCGGCGGCATGTCGAACGGGTTCTCGGCGATGAACCTGTGCCGCAGCCCATCGTCCGCCCACAGCGCGGAGCTGACCTTGTAGGCGTCATTTGGACTAATCGCGCCGTCCACCGGCGACGCGGGCAGATCGGGAACAAGATTGCGTTGCTCGTTGACGTAGTGCAGCAGCGGAAACCAGATCCGGTAGAAGCGCTGCGTCTCGTGCGGTTCGAGGATCATACGTCACCTCACGGGTCACTCGTCATCATCCCAATCTTCTTCCTCATCTTCCTCATTATCTTCGTCCTCCTCATCAGACCAATACTGCGCCGGCGCCTTGCCCTTGCTGTCGATCACCCGCGGGTACTTGCCGCGCTCGGCGCGAGGCTGGATGTCGACGACCTCGACCTCGAACTGGTGGCTGTCGCCGTAGTCGAAGTAGTACAGGAACTTGTGCTTCGGCGTCAGCCCAAGCTCGCCGATCACCGCCTGGTCGACCCAGGCGCTGGCATCGCGATCCCAGGGCGAGGCGAACTCGTAGCGCGAATCGTGCAGTTTGCCATTCACAAAAAAGGCGTATAGGTGATCGTCGTCCCACTCGATCGCACGCTGGATGGCATGGTGCAGGTCTTCGAGCGTCTGCTCAGACTGTACCGCGATCGTGCGATACATGCTCCTGTCGCCGCGAAAGCGCACTTTGAAGGCGTATACGCCGCCAGGGTTATCCAGCGGCACCGGCTCCCCGGCGATGCTCAAGATCCGGCGCGCCAGGAAGCGCGGCTCGAACGCCTTGTTGTGTGCGGCGATCTCGGCCAGCTCGGCCGCGACCTCGGGTGGCACCGGGCGCGGGGGAATCTCTTCTTCGGCTTCTTCCTGCTCTGGCTGAGCCTGGGTGGCCTCCTCCGCCATAAGCCCTTCGGCGAGCACGGTAATAAAGTCCCGCCCCGCCAGCGCGTCCTCGATCTGCTCGGCCGAGATATCGCCGAACTCGATCCAGTCCTCGTAGCCCTGGTACGCCCGGCCGAGATAGTAGATCGCCAGCGCGCGCACCTGCGGGTTGTCGTGCCGGGCCAGGGCGCGCAGGGCGGCGAAGGCGTCGGCGTTCTCCTGCCGGATCGCAATCAGCGCCAGGGCTGAGACCGCCAGCGCGCGGCGCTCGTTCGTGAAGTTATCGCGTGGGCGGCTCAGGCCGGCTGCCTCGATCCAGAATGGGATGTGCGCGGCGTCCTGCGTCGCGGCCAGCAGGCCCAGCAACCCCTCCTCGGCGTAGCGCTTGCCGGAGCCGCCTTGCTCGAACACGCGGCGATGCAGCGCCTTGACGCGCTCGACATCCTCCGGCGCGGGGGGCAGGCCGCCACTCCAGCGCCCGCCCCGCACATAGGGCATGCTGCCCCGCCTGGGCAGGTTCGCACTGTCCAGCCATGCCTCCAATTGGTCGAGATCGTGGCGTATCATAGCCTGGTACCGCGCGAGGATCTCCCCATCGACCTCGCGCTCGCCGCCGATCAGCCAGGTCTCCAGCGGATCATCGCGGTTCATATCTCACCTCGATCCTTCGTGCCACACGCCTTCAGCAGCACCTGCACGATCAGCGCATCCACATCGTTTTCGCGAACGTCGCGAATATTCATTGGGATTTCACAGTACCCAACGCAACGGCGACATTAGCATAGAAATCCATCGTGTAGGGGCACTTCTTGTGGGTGCCCCCGCTGAAAGCGTCGAGAACAATGAAATTCATCGCGTACGAGCGCCTCTTGTGGGTGCCCGCGCCGATATCGCCGATAACGATGAACACCAATGTATTCCGGATCCTCATGGCCTCCATTGCGGGTACCCACAAGGGATACCCTTACGCCAATGCCGATCTTTGCCGTCGGTGTGACATCGATTGGCGTTGCCGCGCTGAATTCAGTGCTACCCCCGCCGCTCACCACTCCGCCTGTGATGCTCCTGCAGCGAGCGCACCTCCAGCTCTTTCGCCTTCAGCGCGCGGATGGCCGAGACGGTTGCCGCCGCGCCGGTCAGCGTCGTCACGAGCGGGACGCCATGGCGGATGGCCGCCGAACGCAGCGCCTGGCCGTCGGTGTAGGCGCGCTGGCCCAGCGGCGTGCTTATCACCAGCCCCACCGCCCCCGATGCGATCAGATCGGCGGTCGACGGCGAGCCTTCCGAGACTTTATTGACCCGCTCGACCGGAAAGCCGAGCTTGGCCAGCCAGGCGGCTGTGCCACTGGTAGCGTAGATCTTGAAGCCCATGTTCACCAGGTCGCGCGCGATCTTGCCGATCGCGCCCTTGTCGAAGTCGTTGACTGTCAGCAGCGCCGCGCCACTCAGCGGCAGCTTCTGGCCCGCGCCCAGCTCGGCCTTGGCGAAGGCGTGGCCGTAGTGAGCGGCGTGACCCATCACCTCGCCGGTCGAGCGCATCTCCGGGCTGAGGAACACCGCCGCGCCGGGGAACTTGTCGAACGGCAGCACGGCCTCCTTCACGAAGAATCCGTCTAGCGGCGGCTCGGCAATCAAACCCAACTCGGCCAGCGTCTTGCCGGCCGCGACCTGCGCGGCGATCCGCGCCAGCGGCACGCCGGTGGCCTTGGCGATGAACGGCACCGTGCGCGAGGAGCGCGGGTTGACCTCCAGGACATACACGACGTCGTCCTTCAGCGCGTACTGGACGTTCATCAGGCCCTTGACGCCCAGCGCCAGGCCGATCCGCTCGGTCTCGTCGCGCACGATCGAGAGGTGGTAAGCGCTGACTTTGTACGGCGGCATGACCATCGCCGAGTCGCCCGAGTGGACGCCGGCCTCCTCGACATGCTCCATGATTCCGCCGATCACCACTCGCTCGCCGTCACCCACGGCGTCCACGTCGATCTCGAAGGCGTCCTCCAGGTAGCGGTCGATCAGCACCGGCTGGCCGGCGCTGATCGCGGCGGCCTCCTCGATATACTGCGCCAGGCCGGCATCGTCGTAGGCGATCGCCATCGCGCGCCCGCCCAGTACATAGCTCGGGCGCACCAGCACCGGGTAGCCGATCCGCTGCGCCACCACGCGCGCGCTCTGCAGATCGGCCGCCATGCCGTTCTCGGGCTGCTCGATATTCAGCTTGCGCAGCAGGTCGCCAAAGCGCCCGCGATCCTCGGCCAGGTCGATCGCATCCTGCGAGGTGCCCCAGATCGGCACGCCCGCCGCCGCCAGCCCCTTCGCCAGATTGAGGGGCGTCTGTCCGCCGAATTGCACAAGAACCGGAACCGGAGTAGGGGAGTAGGGGAGTGAGGGAGTAGGAGAGATAGCTCTATCTACTCCCCTACTCCCCCACTCCCCTACGCCGCTACTCGACTCGCGCTCCCAAATATTGAGCACATCCTCCAGCGTCAGCGGCTCGAAGTACAGCCGATCTGAAGTATCGTAGTCGGTCGAGACGGTCTCGGGGTTGCAGTTGACCATGATCGTCTCGTAGCCCATGTCGCGCAGCGCCATGCAGGCGTGGACGCAGCAGTAGTCGAACTCGATCCCCTGACCGATCCGGTTCGGCCCACCGCCAAGAATGATCGCCTTGGGCGCATCCGTCACCTCGGACTCATCGAACCTGGCGTAGGTGCTATAGAGGTAAGGCGTGTGCGCCTCGAACTCGGCCGCGCAGGTGTCGATCCGGTGGTAGACTGGGATGATGCCGAGGGATTTGCGCTTGGCACGAACATCCATCTCCGAAGGACCAAAGACGAACGACGAAGGACCAATGGGGCCCGAATCATCGGCGCCCGCCATATGTTGGTCTTTGGTCTTTGGTCTTTGGTCTTTGCTCGGCTGGAGCAAAAGCGCCACCTGCGCATCCGAGAAGCCGTTCTGTTTTGCCTCCGCGAACAAGTCGGCGGGTAGGCTCTCGAGGGTGTGCTGGGTCAACTCCGCCTCGATCGCGACCAGCCCGGTCATCTGCTCCACGAACCAGGGGTCATAGCCAGTCGCTCCCGCCACCTGCTCGACCGTTCCGCCTGCGCGCAGCGCCTCGGCCACCGCGAAGATCCGGCCGGGCAGGGGCTGCTGAAGGCCCTCACCCCCAGCCCCACTCCCATCGCGATGGGAGAGGGGAGAAGAATGCTCCCCCTCGCCTGTCGCACGTGGCACATTCTTCTCCCCCTCGCCTGCCGCAGCGGGAGAGGGGGTCGGGGGGTGAGGGCCAGTCCGGCCCGCGCCTTGCGACTTGCGTCCTCTGACTGCTCCAAATCCTACGGCCCCGATCTCCAGCCCGCGCAGCGCCTTCTGGAACGCTTCGTTGAACGTGGTGCCGATCGCCATCACCTCGCCAACACTTTTCATCTGCGGGCCGAGGGTTGGGTTTACACCGGGGAATTTTTCGAAGGCCCAGCGCGGAATCTTCACCACCACATAGTCCAGGCTCGGCTCGAACGAGGCCGGCGTGACTTTGGTGATGTCGTTGGGGATCTCGTCGAGTGTATAGCCCACCGCCAGCAGCGCGGCGATCTTGGCGATCGGGAAGCCGGTGGCCTTGCTGGCCAGTGCGGAAGATCGGCTGACACGCGGGTTCATCTCGATCACTACCGGTGTGCCATCGTTCGGGTTGACCGCGAACTGCACGTTCGAGCCGCCTGTCTCGACACCCACGACGCTCATCACAGTTTTAGCCATGTCGCGCAGCCGCTGAAGCTCGCGGTCGGTCAGCGTCATCGCCGGCGCCACAGTGATCGAGTCGCCGGTGTGGACGCCCATCGGGTCGAGGTTCTCGATTGAGCAGACGACGACGAAGTTATCGGCCTTGTCGCGCATCACCTCCAGCTCGAACTCTTTCCAACCCAGCACCGATTGCTCGATCAGCACCTGGTGGACCGGCGAGGCGCGCAGGCCACGGTCGGCGATATCGCGCAGTTCGGCTTCGTCATGGGCGATGCCGCCGCCGCTGCCGCCAAGCGTGAACGAGGGCCGCACCAGCACCGGGTAGCCGATCCGCCCGGCCACATGGAGCGCCTGGTCGAGGCTCGTGACCGTATCGCCCTCCGGCACACCCAGGCCGGCGTCGAGCATGGCCTGCTTGAACAGCTGACGATCCTCGGCCAGGTCGATCGCTTTGGGCGATGCGCCGATCAGCTGGACGCCGTAGCGCTCCAGGATGCCCAGTTCGTGCAGCTTCATCGCCAAATTCAGGCCGGTCTGCCCGCCGACGGTGGGCAGCAGCGCGTCGGGCCGCTCCTTCTCGATGATCTTCTCCAGGATCTCGGGGGTCAGCGGCTCGACATAGGTGGCGTCGGCGAACTGCGGGTCGGTCATGATCGTCGCGGGGTTGGAATTGACCAGCACCACGCGGTAGCCCTCGCGGCGCAGCGCCTTGCAGGCCTGCACGCCGGAGTAGTCGAACTCGCAGGCCTGGCCGATCACAATCGGTCCAGCGCCGATAATCAGGATGGAGTGTATGTCAGTGCGTTTGGGCATTTAACCTCTCATCAAATCAATAAACTGGTCGAACAGGTACGAGGCGTCGTGCGGCCCCGGCGCGGCCTCAGGGTGGTATTGCACGCTGAACGCCCGCAGGTCGCGGGCGCGCAATCCCTCGCAGCAGCCGTCGTTCAGGTTGACATGTGTGACTTCGATACCCTCCGGCAGCGATTTGGGATCCACCGCGAAGCCGTGATTGTGGCTGGAGATCTCGACCTGGCCGGTATCGCAGAAACGCACCGGCTGGTTGCCGCCGTGGTGGCCGAAACGCAGCTTGTACGTCGTGCCCCCGAGCGCCAGCCCCAGGATCTGGTGCCCCAGGCAGATGCCAAACACCGGCGCCTTGCCGAGCAGGTCGCGCACCGCCTTGACGCTATAGGTTACCGCGGCCGGGTCGCCGGGGCCGTTCGAGAGAAACACACCATCCGGTTTGAGCGCCAGCACCTCAGCGGCCGGCGTATTAGCCGGCACCACTGTCACCCGGCAGCCGCGCTCGGCCAGCAGCCGCAGAATGTTGCGCTTGATGCCAAAATCGTACGCCACCACATGAAATTGAGAATTAGAAATTGAAAATTGAGAATTGGCGCCATCACTGTCGTGATCCTTTCTCAATTTTCCATTTTCAATTTTCCATTCCGCCACTGGCGGCTCGGTCCAGTGGTACGGCTCGACGCAGGTCACATACGGCACCAGGTCCAACCCCTCCATCGAGGGCGCGGCGCGCGCTGCCTCGATCAGCCGCTGCGGCTGCGGGTCGGCCGAGGAGATCACGCCGCGCAGCGCGCCGGCCTCGCGGATATGCCGCACCAGCGCGCGGGTGTCCACACCTGTGATCCCTATGACGCCATGGTCGTGCAGATATTGGTCCAGCGATGCATTCGCGCGCCAGTTGCTGACGCGCGGGCTGGCGGCGCGCACGACGAAGCCCGAAAGCCAGGGCCGCACACTCTCCTCATCCTCGAAATTCACGCCGGTGTTGCCGATATGCGGCGCGGTCATCACCACGATCTGGCCATAGTAGGAGGGGTCGGTCAACACCTCCTGGTAGCCGGTCATAGCCGTGTTGAAGATCACCTCGCCAGCCCGCTCGCCGACCGCGCCCAGCGCCGTGCCGGGCCAGGTCGTGCCATCTTCAAGCGCCAGCAAGGCAGGGGTTCTATTCGTCATGGATGCCATTTCTCCAGATTGTAGATAGCAGAAACTAGCCTTACAAATCTACAATCTACAATCTGCAATCTACAATTCCAGCACTACCGCCGTCTCATCGCAGCGATCCTGAAGTGGGCAGATCACGCAGTCGGTCCAGACCTTTTCGGGGAAGCGCTGCCTGTCGGTGACGGCAAAGCCCAATCGCTCGAAGAACGGCACCGCGCGGGTGAGCGCGAACACGGTCGGGATGCCGCGCGCCCGCGCCCGCTCGACCAGGGCACGCACCAGCAGCCCGCCGATGCCGTAGCTGCGGTAGGCTGGCAGCACCGCCAGCGAGCGCACTTCGACCAACGTCGGGCTCATGTCGAGCAGCGAGCCGATCCCGACGATTCGGCCCTCCAGCTCCGCCACCAGCCAGTTGCGCAGGCTGGCGCGAATATTCTCGGCGCTGCGCGGCAGCAACTGGCCCTGGCGCGCGTGGGCGTTCACGACATCCGCGATTGCCTGCACATCGCGCTCCGCCGCCGGCCGGATGATTGGCTCGACGTCCGGGCCTGGCGCTGTATGAATATGGTCCGCAACGACCTGTGTGATCATTCAGGTGTTCCTTTTATTTCCCGTTTGAACGTTCAAACGTTCAACTATCACGGTTCCCGTTCCTTGGCCCAAACCGACCAAATTCGTGATCCGCGCCGAACGGACGCCGGCCTCAAGTGCGGTCAGGGCCGCGCGCACCTTCGGGATCATTCCGCCGCCAATCGTGCCATCGGCGATCAACGCTGCGATATCGGCCTGCGTCAGCTGTGGCGCCATAATCCCGCCGGCCAGCACGCCCGGCACATTGGTGACGAATACGACCTCAGCATCCCCCAGGGCTGCCGCCACCGCGCCGGCCGCCTCGTCGGCGTTGACATTGTAGGCGCCCTCGGGACCGAGCGAGATCGGCGCGACGACCGGCACCACATTCCGTGCCAGCAATTCTCGCAGCACCTCGGCGCGCACCGCCACCGGCCGGCCGACCCGGCCTAGATCGCCCTCAGGATGTGCCTGCTTCTCGACCCGGATCAGGCCACGATCGACTCCCGAGAGCCCTTGGGCGTCGGCGCCGGCCGCGATCAGCGCCGCCACCAGCCGTGTGCTGACGCTGCCACACAGTACCATCTCGGCCGCTTGCAGCGCGTACTCATCGGTCACGCGCAGCCCGGCTACGAAGCGCGGCTCGCCGCCCAACGCCTTCTGCAGCACGCCGATCTCTTTGCCGCCGCCGTGAATAAGCACTGGCGCCGGCCGCAGCCCCGCCACCACCCGCGCCAACTCCGCCATGAAGGCCGCGTCGTCCAGTTCGTTGCCGCCGATTTTCAGGACGAGTGTCGCCACATTTCACCTGACGAGGTGACAAAATGACAAGATGACAAGATGACCGAAGCGCCATTCATTTTGTCATCTTGTCATCTTGTCACGCTAATCCTGTCGTCTCCTCCAGCCCAAACATCACATTCATATTCTGGATCGCTTGGCCGGCAGCGCCCTTGACCAGGTTGTCCTCGCTAGAGATCACGATCAGCACCCCCGGCGCGGCAAGTGTCAGCGAAATTGTACACAGGTTGGTGTGCGCAGTGTGGGCGATCGTCGCCAGCTTGCCGGCTGGCAGCAGCCGTACGAACGGCTCGTTGGCGTACATATCGGCGTACAGCGAGCGGACCTGAGCCTCGCTCCAGTTCTGGGGAATGCGTACATAGATGGTGCTGAGGATGCCACGGCTGATCGGCAGCAGGTGCGGGGTGAAGATGATCTGCGGGGCTGCGCCAGCTCTCAGCCGCGCCGCCTCCTGCTCCATCTCGCCGACGTGCCGGTGGGCATGGCCAATGCTGTAGGGCGCCAGGCTCTCGTTCACTTCGACAAATGAGGTATTCTGCTTGGGCGCGCGGCCAGCGCCGGAAACGCCCGATTTGGCATCGACAATGATCGTGGGATCGATCGGCACGCCGGCGCGCAGCAGCGGCGCGATCCCCAGCAGGACGCTGGTGGGGTAACAGCCGGGGTTGGCGATCAGCTTCGCGTCACGCAGCGCCTCGCGATTCAGCTCGGGCAATCCATAGGGCGCAGGCAGCAACTCAGGCGCCGGGTGGGCGTGGCCGTACCAGCGTGCGTAATCCGCGGGCTTCCGCAGCCGGAAGTCGGCTGACAGGTCGATCACGCGCACGCCGGCGGCCAGCGCGCGCTGGGCCACGCCGGCCGACACGCCGTGCGGCAGCCCCAGGAACACCACATCGACCTCGCCGAGCGGCGCGTCGTCCGGCGCCAACAGCGGCGTGTCGAGCGGGCCAGGGTAGACATCGGCCAGCGCCTTGCCCGCCTGCGACTCGGAGGTGGTGAACACCACGCGCGCCTCGGGGTGGCGGCCGATCCAGCGCAACAGCTCATATCCGGCGTAACCCGTCACTCCATAGATGCCAACATTGATCATGTTCGACCCCACACATACAAAAACCCCCGGACCCTTTACGGGTCCAGGGGCATCATCGCGACTGCTCGCGCCGTCCGGCGCGGTTACAGCTATTCGCCACGCACGCACAGACCGCCCTCTGGACCCATACGGGTCGGACGACGAGTGCGACGGCGCAGCGTATACAAACTGTCGAACGGCTCCTTCATAGCGACGCTAATAATATACCCCGTGGGGGTTCTTGTCAAGCGACCTTTATCTGTACTAATCGTCTTTTTCGCGAATCGGCGGCAGTTCTAGCTCGTATGCGCCGGCGATGGTGTCGATGCCTGCCAGCGCCTGCTGCGCGAAGGCTGTATCCACTCGCTTACCCTTCACACCATCTATAAGCCGCTTCTGAAGATCGTGCAGCCGGTCGGCCGCGCGCTTCTTGTTGCCGTCGTCCAGCGCCTGTTTGGCCTTGGCGAAGTCGCTGAGCAAGGCGCCGGCAGCTCGGCCGGCCCGCCCATCGGCCCTGCCTGCCTCCAGCAGCGCGCCTAGTTGGTCGATCGGGCCGGCCGGCGCGGGAGCGGGGGGCGCCGGCGCCGCAGTCGGCTCAGGCACAACCGTCGGCTCGGGCGCCGCGGTGGGTGCGGGAGCTAGCGTGGGAGCGGCAGTCGGCTCCGGCGCGCTGGTGGCCGGCTCGGCCGGCGGGAGCTGCGCCGGTTCGGGCGTCGGCACCTGACCTGATTGCCAGAGGCCACGCCCGAAAAAGCCTATCGTTGCAATTAAAAGGGCCGCAAGCAGCAGAGCGGGGAGCCAGGCACTCGAACGTTTTGGCTTTGATCGATCGCCATCAGCCACTGGGGCTTGCGGTGGCACAGCCGGCGAGACAGGCGCAATTGGTGCCGGGCGCGCCACCATTCCTTCCCGGATTCTGGTTGGCTGTTCGTGAATGCCAGTTGGAGCGGGTGTTGCGGCGAAATGAGCGGGCCACGCTCGTTCCAGGGCCTGGGCCAATGCGCCAGCTGTACGGAAGCGCGCGGATGGCTCTTTGGCCAGCGCCTGCTGGACCACCGTCTCGACCGAGGCCGGGATATCCGGCCGGAACTGGCGCAGCGGCGGCGGGGCATCCTGAATATGGCTCATCGCCACGCCAAGCGCTGTACCGCCTATGAAGGGCAGCCGGCCGGCGAGCAGCTCGTACAGCACCACTCCCAGCGAATAGATATCGCTGCTGGGAGTCAGCGGCACCCCCTTGGCCTGCTCGGGCGAAAGGTAGTCGGGCGTGCCGATGACCAGCCCTGTTCGTGTCTGGCCGGGCACCAGCGTATTCTTAGCGATCCCGAAATCTGTGAGCACGACATGGGGACTGGCGATTGCGGACTGGGAATGAGCAGCGGCGTTCCCCGATCCCCAATCGCCAGTCCCTAATCCTTTAATCAGGATATTGGCCGGCTTGACATCGCGATGGATGATCCCGGCCGCGTGCGCGGCATCCAGGGCACTACCAAGTTGCGCGACAATCGATAGCACCTGTTCGCGCGCCGGCCGCTCGCCGCGCGCCGCCAGATCACGCAGCTGCTGCTGTAGGGTCGGCCCTGGCAGCAGCTCCTGGACCATATAGCTGAGCCCGTCCTGCTCGCCGAAGTCGTAGACCTGGACGATATTGGGATGGCGCAGGCCAGCGATCAGCCGCGCCTCCTGACGGAAGCGCTCGGCAAAGTCGGGCTGTGCGGGCTGGTCGGGCAGCACCTTGATCGCCACTGGGCGCCGTAGGTTGCGGTCGAAGGCACGATAGACGCTGGCCATCCCGCCAGCGCCTAAGAGCGCCTGAATCTCATAATTGCCCAGCTGTGTGCCGATAAGTTGTGTTGAGCCGATCACCAGCCAATTCCTCGCGTCACCGCGAGCGCCCCAGCTGGCGCTCATTCGGCGACTCGGCCTGCATCGCCTCGCGGGGTTGCGCCTGAGTCTGGCGCCAGACGCCAATGCCGGCCAGAACCGGTGTGAGCAGCATGATCGCGATCCAGATCAACCAGAGCATCGGTGTTCTCCCTGGGAATAAGTGCGCGTGATATAACATCACCGCATCATAGCATAGCCATCGCCGCTTTGAACTGATAATTTGCTGTAAGCGAGATGAGTTCCAATATCACTTCTTGTGCGGCTTGGGCTTGGGCGGCTTCTTATCATCGTGCGGCTTGGGATCGCACTTCTTCTCATCGCGACCGCGCTGTTGGCCTTGGCACGGCTGCTTCTGGCGATCGTTCTCATCGGCGTTGCCGTTATCGCCGCCTTGATTGCCGCCGGGGGATGGCTGCGATGGCCCGGCCGCCGG
The DNA here is from genome assembly GCA_035258585.1 of Roseiflexaceae bacterium. GTDB lineage: Bacteria > Chloroflexota > Chloroflexia > Chloroflexales > Roseiflexaceae > DATFXE01. The sequence goes on from DATFXE010000504.1 coordinate 19,618, forward strand.
CGCAGGGTCTGGTACGGGCGTAGTGGTGAGAGTAGGAGCTTCCGTAGGCATTATGGTCTGTGTCGGCGTCGGCGTGCTTGTCGGTGTGGGTGGCGCCTCCACCACAATGCTCTGCGCCAGCCACCCGCCGCCATTCAGGGTAGACGCACGCACATGCGCGGCCGCACCAAGTGCCGGGGTCCCCTCGATCACAGTGGTCGAGGTCAGAACAACGGTCGTTCCACCAACCACCCAGCCCTCCTGCGCGATCTGCTCGATCGGGCCGTCGATCGTAATCTGTGCAAGGGGCGGCGCTGTCGAAGTGGGTATAGCTGTTGGGATCGGCGTCGGCTTCGGCCGAGCAATTTCTACAATCGCGCGGGCAGCTAACAGCGTCCCGGCGCCAACCGCCAGCGCCAGCGTCAGGGCGAGCGCGGCGACGGCTACCCGCAGCCAGGGGGAGCGCGGTGCACCGCCGTAGCCAAGCGCGCGCAGCACGCCCGCCATGATCGCTTCCATCCCGCCTACGAGCACGGTCGCTTGGGAAGTGGGAGCGGCCGGGCTTGCCGCCCGTCGTGCCGCAGCCAACGCCAGCAATTGCGTCTCCAGCCCGGCGCGCGTGGCTGTGGGCAGCGCCGGCTGCGGCAACTCCCGCAGCCGCGACGCCATTCTCAGTGGCAGCTCCAACTCGGCCTGCTGCGCCGGGTAGGCCACCAGGCACTCGTCGACCGTAGCGCCATGGGCGAGGCGGGCCAGGCACTGATCCAGGATGTCAGGAAGTACGTCTTCCATAGTCGTCAGTAATCACTTAACAGTCGTCAACACGGGCAGCCGTTAACTCACACATTATCCGCGCGCTGTCAGCAGGCGACCGAGCGAGCGCAGCGCGCGAAACTGCATCTGCTTGACAGCGTTCTCGGTCTTCTCCAACATCTGGGCCACCTCGCCAGGGCTTTGCCCGGCCACGAAGCGCAACAGAACGACTTGCTGCTGCTCTTCGGTCAACTCGGCCAAAGCCAGGCGCAGATCCTCGGCTTCGAGCCGGGCGTCGAGCGCCGTAGCCGGGTCGTCGGCCGTCACGCTTGCGTCTTCGATCGCGGCGTCGCCGGCGCCACGCCGCGCACGCTTGAGCGCATTGATCGCCAGATTGTGGGCGATCCGGTAGAGCCAGGCCTTGAACGGCGCGCCATAAAATCTGTAGCTGTCAATCTTCTCGACCATCCGCAGATAGGTCTCTCCAATCACATCTTCGCTGAGATGATGATCGCCGGTAATACTGTAGATGTAGCCGTAGAGCGGGTCGCCGTAGCGAGCCACCACCTCGCGGTAGGCTTCGTCGTCGTTTGCCTTCAGACGGGCGACTAGCTCGGCATCAGTCACGTATCACCACCGGTATCGCGGTGCGCACCGTGGTGCCGCGCCACGTTGAGTGAGGTTGCCCATACTATAACAACAAACTCCGGCTTCCGGTTACGGCTATAGTCACAATTTTGAAGAAGTGGAAAATGTACGTTCCCTTCATCTAGCATATCCTAATTCCAAAAACACTCGCAGCGCTATACGATTGCGAACTGATCACAATCACAGAACGTGGGCCATATCTTTGCCCAGCCAAGGCTGTTTTTAGGGTAGATCAGCGCGTGCTTGCGCGGCCGCTGCTAGTCCTACTGACTGTTGGCACAAGCAACAGCCCAGGAGACGAGCATACGCCCAAGTCAGGCAAGCCGACCTATACCCACCCGTAAGGCGCAAACCACTCTCGACGCGCCCCTGGCCTCGGCTGGGGCGTTTTCGTTTGCCCCGAATGGCAAACAGAAGTATCCTTGTCGGGCGTGCTCTCGCCAAAGGCGCCAGAATCCGACCCCGCATGTCACCTCTGATGCTCGAGGGGAGGAAATCCTCCCGCCTTCCCAAGAACGTAGCAGTTTGCCTGGCCTGGCGCGCACCTTCAAGGTCTCGCGCAACACGATGAGCGCCTGGATCAAAAAAAGTAGCCAGCCTGCCGCCGCTCTCTTCGAGCCTGCTTGCGGCGACAAGCAGGTATCCTTGTCGGCCAATCTTGGAGCTTGACGAGTTATGGACGTTGGTGGTGGGCAAACCCGAGCAAGCCTGGATCTGGCTTGCACTCTGTCCTCAAAGTCGGCAAGTGCTGGCTGTGGTTGTTGGAGATCGCAGTGAAGCGACGTGTCGCCGCCACACGCCGCCCCTGGTCGAGCTGATCAGGGGCGTTGCTTTCTCGAAGGCATATCTATGATACTGCCGGCTTACTCAGATGGGAGGTTTGGAGGACAAAGCCCTCCAAGGTGCATTTGGTTTTGCGCCTGGTTCGGGCGGCTTTGCAGCCCGAACCAGGCGCAAAAAAGAAACGTCTCGGGGGCCTGCGGCCCCCCACCTGGCGAGTTTGCCAGCAGTATCATTCTATTCGTTGTGGGCGCCTCGGGCAACCGGGGCGCTTGCGCATTGATAAGCAATCGTGATTCAATTCTCATCACTAACCACTTGAATATAAGATCTAAGCGCATATAATCAGCCTGGCGTGAGAACGGAGCGATACCGGCCCACATCCGACCACACCCCGCATCTTACCAAGGCCGCACGGTGCAGCACCCTCAGGCCCAGCGCCTGAGGGCCATCACACTAAAGGAGGGGAACCTGACAATGAAAACCAAGGCAGTCATGATTGCACTCATGGCCGTGTGTCTGCTGGCCACGCTGTGGATCGTCCCGGCCTCCGCAGGGTCGGGCAACGGTGCACCCAGCGGTGCGCACTACAACCTCAACATCATCGGTGTGTCCAATGACAAGACCGCCGACATGTCCGGCAACAACGGCCATCGGATCTTTGTCCCCCTCGAGGGCAAGACCTCGATTTGGCTAGCTGAGGGCGACTTCGCCGTGCTGGATGCCAACGGCACCGACCAGGACGGCGCGAAGTTCCAACTGCCGAACCCCGACCCGGATAACGATGGCACGACCACGTATTCGGTCTGGTCCCGCGCGCTGGGCAAGCCAGGCGGCAGCTCGACAACCACCACCTGCGCCACTGATCCTGTCACGGGCGACGTGTACTGCTCTATTTACAGCATGGTGCTCGTGCGTGAGAAGGGCAAGAGCAGCTTCAGCAACGTCAGCAAGGAACTGCTCTACGTCTACGCCGACCTGAATGGGGATGGCACGGTGGAGCGGTACCCACTGTTTGACTCGGCGCTCCAGGACTATTTCTGGCAGTATGACAACAACGGGCTGAAGCTGGCCCAGCTGCGCTTCTACGAGATCCCAACCACGGTTCCCTAGGTCAGCCCGACTCGTACGGCTTGTTTCATTGGAGCAGGGGTGGCCGGTCCCCTGCTCCGGTCGTTTGTTTTGCGTGGCATTATGCGCCCCACTCGATCGCCCGCGCTTGCTGTTCGTCCAGGCGCTGCCGGTAGCGCTGACTAGCGACCTCGAATTGTGAGCGCTTGTTCATATCGCAATCGGGGGTCGTGTGCTACCATGTCGTTACTAGGTGTCACAGGCCCCGGCGTGCCCCGTTCCAGCTTCTCTTTCCACCGTTGCCAGCCGGCGATACAGAGTTCATAATATCGCCGGCTCCCCTCGTCCTTTGCCTCAGCCTCGCGCCACATCGACCGCCAAAATTGCAGGAGTTTTTTCGTGGTCCTCGCAGGTATGCGTCCAATGGGTCTAGGAACTCACCGGACGGTCGTAGCGAGGCGCGAAGCGCCCCACGGCAGCCAGGGACTGCAGGAAGTCGGCGAGGCGGTCGACTTGACCGCCGCTCACAAGCTGCCAGGGGGCGTTACCATTGCGCACCCCTAGATCGCGTAGTCGTAGCATGCAATGTGCTGCGATAGCCTGCGACACGAAATAAGGGGTTTAGGGCGTCTATATGCGAAGTAGCACGCTTGTGCAATCCCCTGCGACCCCCAAAAATCTAACACTCCTCTAACGCCGCTCTTATAGAGAGCTATCGCATTTCGAGTACACTTATACCAGCGTGAGTTGCGGAGTGGCCGCTCAACGTGCGCGCCCAACCGCAACTTATAGTTCTGCAAAGTGAGGAACAAGCATGGCAAAGATTGTAGGAATCGACCTGGGAACCACTAACTCGGTTGTGTCAGTGATGGAGGGCGGCGACGCGGTCGTCATCCCCAATGCCGAGGGCAACCGCACCACTCCATCGGTCGTCGCGTTTACCAAGAACGGTGAGCGGCTGGTGGGGCAGACAGCCAAGCGCCAGGCGACAATCAATCCTGAAAATACATTTTTCTCGATCAAGCGCTTCATCGGCCGCAACTTCGACGAGACCGACGTCGAGCGCGCCATGGTGCCGTTCAAGGTCACCAAGGGTGCGCGCGGCGATGTGCGGATCAGTTCGACCCAGACCGGCAAGGAGTACGCGCCGCAGGAGATCTCGGCGATGGTGCTGCAGAAGCTGAAGACCGACGCCGAGGCATATTTGGGCGAGCCGGTTGTGCAGGCAGTGATCACGGTGCCGGCCTACTTCAACGACAGCCAGCGCCAGGCCACCAAGGACGCCGGCAAGATCGCCGGGCTGGATGTGCTGCGGATCATCAACGAGCCGACCGCCGCAGCGCTGGCCTATGGCCTGGACAAGAAAAAGGATGAGACCATCCTGGTCTTTGACCTGGGTGGCGGCACCTTCGACGTATCGGTGCTGGAGGTTGGCGACGGCGTGGTCGAGGTCAAATCGACCAACGGCGATACGCACCTCGGCGGCGACGACTACGATCAGAAGGTGGTCAACTGGCTGATCGACGAGTTCCGCAAGGACCAGGGCATCGACTTGGGCAAGGATCGCCAGGCGCTGCAGCGGCTCAAGGAGGCGGCTGAGAAGGCCAAGATCGAGCTTTCGAGCATGTCGGAGACCGAGGTCAACCTGCCATTCATCACCGCCGACGCCAGCGGGCCAAAGCACCTGCAGATCAAGCTCAGCCGCAGCAAGTTCGAGCAGCTGACCCAGGATCTGACCGAGCGGCTCAAAGGTCCGTTCCACCAGGCGCTGAAGGATGCCGAGCTGAAGCCAAATCAGCTCGACGAAGTCGTGCTGGTCGGCGGATCGACCCGCATGCCGGTGGTGCAGGAGCTGGTGCGCAAGCTGACGAGCAAAGAGCCCAACAAGAGCGTCAACCCCGACGAGGTGGTGGCGATCGGCGCGGCCATCCAGGCCGGCGTGCTGGGCGGCGATGTCAAGGACGTGGTGCTGCTGGATGTCACCCCACTCTCGCTGGGCGTCGAGACGCTCGGCGGCGTGATGACCAGGCTGATCGAGCGCAACACCACCATCCCGACCCGCAAGAGCGAGATCTTCTCGACGGCGGCGGATGGCCAGACGGCGGTCGACATCCACGTGCTGCAGGGCGAGCGCGAGATGGCAGGCGACAACATGACGCTGGGCAAGTTCCGGCTCGAGGGCATCCCTGCCGCTCCGCGCGGCGTGCCGCAGGTCGAGGTCACCTTTGACATCGACGCCAACGGCATTCTGAGCGTGAACGCCAAGGACAAGGCCACCGGCAAGGAGCAGCGGATTACCATCACAGCCTCGACCAACCTGGGTAAGGACGAGGTCGAGCGGATGGTTCGCGATGCCGAGGCGCACGCGGCCGAGGACAAGCGCCGGCGCGAGATTGTCGAACTGAAGAACCAGTCCGACAGCCTGGCCTACCAGAGCGAGAAGTCGCTCACCGACCTTGGCGACAAGGTCGACTCGGTCCAGAAGGGTCGCGCCGAGGAGCTGATCAAGGATCTGCGCGACGCGATCGCCCAGGAGAACGAGGACAAGATGCGCTCGCTATCGAACGAGCTGCAGCAGCTGATGATGCAGATCTCGCAGAGCGCCTACAGCGAGCCGCAGGGCCAGCCGTCCGGCGGTGGCAGCCAGGGTGGCGGCGACGAGGGCGTGGTCGAGGGCGAGTACACGGTCGAGTAATCGATCAGTTTCGCAAAAAAGCCGCAGGAGCATAGCTGCTCCTGCGGCCTTTTGCTGCATTGAGGATTTCGGAGTGCTGGCCGGCACTCCGAAACCCCTCCCATCCCCAACCACTACGCTGCAAGCGCGCTGCGGCGCTGCCGCTCGACGAGCGCCTGACCGTCACTGGTGACTATACTGAGCAGTCGGGGCTGCTGGCGCTCCAGTCGCTCTTCAGCCGCGGTATGATGTTCACGGCGATCTTTGTGGCGAACGACCAGATGGCCTACGGCGCCCGACTGGGGCTCTACCGGCGTGGAATCCGCGTGCCCGATGATGTCTCGCTGGTCGGCTTCGGCGATCTGCTCAGTTCCGCGTATACCACGCCGCCGCTGACCACCGTGCGGCAGCCAATCTTTGAGATGGGCCGCACGGCCGCCCAGGCGATTCTAGATCTCCTGGAAGAGCGGCCGATCGAACTTCCGAGTTTCACCACCCAGCTGATCATCCGTGAGTCGGCTGCGCTGCGCCGCTGAGCCCCACTCAGGTCTTTCCACCGTAGAACGCACGCCCTCGCCTTTTGCAAGCGCTTTCTGGCCCGCATATGCTGTGGCGCTTGTCACACAATCTTCATTTTCCCTCTTGATCCTGGCCCGCGACGTGCTATACTACAGGTCCATAGGCAAATTGGCACAAATGTTCAAGTTGGGCAAGATTCTTGGCAACCTGACAGCTGTGGAGGTAGGGATTAGGGGCGGGGCGGTGTCTCCAATCCCACCCTTACGAACCGACGGCAACGCCCAAGCCTTCTTTCGGGAAAGTCGTCTTACGGCGCATGCCCGGCTCGGCGCTCTGTTGCCGAGCAGGAGGATGAAATGCTATGAATACACTCGACACGCTACTGGTGGTCGTGCTGGTCATATCGGCCGGGCTGGGCCTCTACTGGGGCCTGATCCGCCAGCTGCTCTCGGTGGTCGGGCTGATCGCTGGAATCGTTCTGGCCACACGCTACGGCGGCCGCGTCGCCGATGCACTGTCGTCATTCATTAGCAACGACATGGCCACGCAGGTGCTTGGCTTCCTATTCGTGCTGGTCGCCGTCAGCGCCGCCGCCAGCCTGCTGGCGACGATCCTGCGCCGCTCGGTCGGGCTGCTGTTCCTGGGCTGGGCCGACCATCTGATCGGCGGGCTGCTGGGCCTGCTCCAGGGCGCGTTGGCCTGCACCGTGATCCTGATGGTTGTGGCGCTGGCCCCCTCCGAGCGCTTCGCCAACGCCCTGGCCGACTCGCAGATTGTTCCGTGGCTAGGGCGAGTTGGCAGTGTCACACTGCTGCCGTTCCTGCCTGAAGCGTTTCACGCCGCCGCGCAACGGTTGAGCGGCGGGTAGAAGATGAATGTGAATCGTAGAGCGTAGCGCGTAGAATGTAGTTACGTTCTACGCGCTACGCTCTACGCTCTGTATAGGGTTGCGTCCCAGCCAGGCGAATGCTATACTTTAGGTGGGCGGGCGTTGTGGCCCGTCTTGCTGCCTGATCCGAGGCGCAACCGAGCAGTGATAGGCTTCGATGAGGAGGCCTGATAACGTGAACGAAACCATGCTTGCGGTCGTCAAGCCGGAGGCCGCGCCGGGTGCACGCCTGGAGCGCGTGCCGCTTCCGAGCTTTGGCCCACGCGACGTGCTGGTGCGCATCCGCGCCACGACGATCTGCGGGACCGACCTCCATATCTATAAATGGGATCCCTGGGCGCGCAGCCGCTTCCACCCGCCCATGATCTTCGGCCATGAGTTCTGTGGCGACGTCGTGGACGTCGGCGCCGAGGTCGAGACGATTAAGGCCGGCGATTACATTTCGGCCGAGACACATATCGTCTGTGGGCACTGCTATCCGTGCCGCACCGGCGACACGCATATCTGCCGCAATGTCCAGATCGTCGGCGTGGATCGGCCGGGATGCTTTGCCCAGTACATCGCTATTCCCGCCGGCAATGCCTGGCGCAACGACCCTACGCTGCCGCCAGCGATAGCTGCCGCCCAGGAGCCGTTCGGCAATGCCGTCCATACCGCGCTCGCTACCGATCTAACTGGGCGGCGAGTGCTGACCACCGGCTGCGGCCCGATCGGCCTGTTCGCGGTCGGCATCGCCGCTGCGTCCGGCGCCGAGCGAATCTTCGCCACCGACGTCAATCCGCGCCGCCTGGCGCTCGCTCGGACGATGGGCGCAACTGACCCACTCGACGCGCGCGAGGACCCCGTCGCCGCCATTCTACATGCCACCGATGGCGAGGGCGTCGACGTGCTCCTGGAGATGAGCGGCAGCGCGCCGGCGATCGAGCAGGGCTTTGCCGCGCTCCGGCCCGGCGGGTTCGCCGCGCTCCTCGGGCTGCCCGGCCGCCCGCTATCGTCCTTCGACCTGGCCAACCACATAGTGTTCAAGGGCGCCACAATCTATGGCGTCTCTGGTCGCAAGATGTTCGAGACCTGGTACCAGACCCGCGGCCTGCTCGGAAGCGGCAAAGTCGACATCAGCCCGATCATCTCGCACCATATGCCGCTGGAGGATTTCGAGCGCGCCTTCCAGCTGATGATTGACGGCCAAGCAGATAAGGTGGCGCTGTATCCGAACGGGATGCCCTGAACATGAGCCATCCCGTATTTAACACGGTGGCTGCGAGGGCGTGGGAATGCGCCGCAGCGCATTCCCACGCCCTCGCAGCCACAAAATAAAGTGGTCGCACGTGGTTGCTGGGGGCCGCACAGCGGCCGCGAAGGACCACGTGCGAGGAGCAGATTGGAAAACTGTGTCCGCAACGATATGAGACTCGCTGCATCACAATGCCATAACATCCGATTGTAAAATTCGGGATGACTCATGTCGAACGTTGGGTGGAGGAAAAGATGCCTGAATCACTCGACCGCTACCTCGACGAGCAGCTCGACGACCTGAAACAGCAGGGTCTCTTGCGCAGCTTTCGCATTCTCGAAGGTCCACAGGGCGCCCGCGCGCGAATCGACGGTAAGGATGTGATCAACCTTTCGTCGAACAACTACCTCGGCCTGGCCAACCATCCGCGCCTCAAGCAGGCCGCGATAGCCGCGATCGAGGAGCTCGGCGTCGGCACGGGCGCTGTGCGTACGATCATTGGCACCATGCAGATCCACGAGGATCTGGAGCGCCAGCTGGCGGCCTTCAAGCGCACCGAGGCCACTTTGGTGCTCCAGAGCGGCTTTACCGCCAACGCCGCCGTGCTTGGCCCGATCCTGGCGGAAGGCGATCTGGTGATCAGCGATGAGCTCAACCATGCCTCGATCATCGATGGCATCCGGCTGACCAAGGCCGCCCGGCGCGTCTACGCTCACAACGACATGGCCGCGCTCGAGCAGGTGCTGAGGCAAACCGCCGGCCAGTACGCCAAGACGCTGATCGTTAGCGATGGCGTGTTCAGCATGGACGGCGATATCGCCCCGCTCGACCGGATCGCCGACCTGGCCGAGCACTATGGGGCGATCACAATGGTCGACGACGCGCATGCCTCGGGCGTGCTGGGCGAGCGCGGCAGCGGCACGGTGAGCCACTACGGCCTGTACAGCCGCTGGGATATCCAGGTCGGCACACTGTCAAAGGCGATCGGCGCGGTCGGCGGCTATGTGGCTTGCTCGCGCAAGCTGCGCCGGCTGATGGAGCATCGCGCTCGGCCGCTCCTGTTCAGCACCTCGCACCCGCCATCCGTCACCGCCACCTGCATCGCCGCACTCGACCTGCTGGCCGGCGACGAGGGTCAGGCGCTGATCGATCGGCTGTGGGAGAACACCAGGTTGTTCAAATCCGGCCTGGAGTCGCTTGGTTTCAACACCGGCATCTCGCAGACCCCGATCACCCCGGTGATCGTGGGCGAGGGCGCGCGGGCCATGCAGTTCTCGGATGCATTGTTCGCGGCCGGCGTATTCGCGCAGGGCATCGCCTTCCCAACCGTCGCGCGCGACAAAGGCCGCGTCCGCACGATCGTCACCGCCGCGCACGCGCGCGACGATCTGGAGGAAGCCCTGAATATCTTTGAGAGTGTCGGTCGCAGGATGGCCTTGATCTGATATGCTGCACCTGAAGTGTGAAACTTGCCGCTTCCGGCCTGCGGCCTGCGCTTTATGGCGCGCGACTTGCAACAGGTGGTTTACACCGAACGTCAATTCTGGTAGAATCTAGTCAGACCAGGAGAATGACCCTGATAGGAGAGACAACCATAGAAGCTACCACACTAGCGCGGCGGGCGGTCGAGATCGCCGAAGACAAACTGGCCAGCGACATCGTGATGCTGGATCTGCAGAGGCTGAACTCGATTGCCGACTACTTTGTGATCTGCTCTGGCGAGAGCGAGCGCCAACTCAAAGCTATTCTTGACGCGATCGACGAGGGGATAGGGAAAGAATTTGGGCGAAACGCCCGCGTTGAGGGTACGCCGGACACCGGCTGGGTTCTGCTCGACTACGGCGATGTTGTGGTCCATATCTTCTCGGTGGCCCTGCGCGACTATTACCGTCTCGAACGTCTTTGGAGCAAGGCGACCCCGGTCGTGGTCGTCCAATGAGGGACCATACCTATGAACAGCAACAAAAACACCCGCTATCTTCTGTTCGCTCTCGGCGCGGCGCTTGGTAGCGCGCTCGGCCTGATTCTCGGCTCGCTGCTGACATTTTGGATCGGCGAGGAGACATTGCGCGCGATCCAGCGCGGCTTCCGCCGGCTGACAGGAGGCGACGACCGGCCCAACTTCGAGATGCTGCTGCAGTAACTTCTCATGGCGGCCCTTTGATCGATAGCGACCCGCCGCCGAGGACGTTCGGCTGCGCGAAACCCTCGGAACGTCCCCGTCATACTGCAATATGACCTTCCCGCCGTGTGCCGGAAGGTCGTTTTGTCGAGCGCTGACGATCAGGTCGTACGCGCCAAATGCTACCGATTACTTGATATAGATAGGAGTTACGCAGTTGGGAGGTTTGGAGGGCAAAGCCCTCCAAAAGAACTCTTTTTCCGCCCACCCGTGGCGGCAAGACCGCCACGGGTGGGCGGAAAAGAAACTTCTCGGGGGCCTGCGGCCCCCGCACCCCTGCTAAAACGCCAACTGCGTAAGTCCTAATAGCAAAATATCAGTGCCCGCCGCGGGCCAGACCGAAGTCGATCCTCCTCATTGAACATTGCGTTCGCAGTGAACGATAGTGCTAGCAGCTATCACCCCTCCAGCGCGGCTTTGCGCTCAGTCTCGTTGCCGATCCACTCGCTCGCGCCATCAGCCCAGATTTCTTTCTTCCAGATCGGTACGACTTCCTTGATCCGATCCATGAGCCACTCGGCTGCCTCGAAGGCCTCGTGACGGTGCGGCGCGGCCACGACTATCAACACCGCCGTCTCGCCGATCTCCAGCCGCCCGATCCGATGATGGATCGCGATACCACCGGTGCCCCAGCGCGAGCGCGCCTCGCCAGCCAGCTGCTCCAGCACAGTCACCGCCATCGACTCATAGGCCTGATACTCGAGATATGCCGTGGACCGCCCACCGAAATTATTCCGCACGATTCCAGCGAACGTCACGATCGCCCCCATGTCCGCCGCCGCCACCAGCGCGGCCAGCGGCCCGGGGTCCAATGGCTGATTCGTGATGTGAAAATACTGTGTCATAGAATTGAAACTGAAAATTGAAAATTGAAAATTCTGCTTTCTCAATCTTCAATTCCCAATGTATTTCCTCCGCTAACCGGCGGGATGAACGCCACCTCGTCGCCGCCACGCAGCTCAGTTGTGAGTGTGCCATAGTCCTGATTGACCGCGTATAGCATCCGGCCGGTATAGCCAGCCAGGCGCGGGTAGCGCCCCACCAGCAGCTCCCAGACGCTGCCAACTGTCGCGCCGGGCTCCAGATCCAGCCGCTCCTCGGAGTGGCCAGTAATATCGCGGTGCCCGGCGAAATAACGAACCGTGACAAGCATAGGCAATATCTCTCAAGTGATAGGACTTACG
>DATFXE010000505.1:0-2254 GCA_035258585.1 Roseiflexaceae bacterium
GCGGCAACCTGGGACCATATCGCGCACAGCCCAAACTGTAGCATCGCCAAGGCCCAGCGGCTTCTGGAATACCAGCCCCGCTACAGCTCGCTCCAGGCCGTGTATGAGTCGGTGGAATGGTTGATGGCGCAGGCCTAGAGCCGTCAGACTCGCAGTGCCCGCGGCGGCAACAGCCATACCAGCGTACCGGCGCCCTCCTCCAGCAGATCGATGTCCACGCGCCCAAGCCCACCTTTTTTCATGAGCACACGGCTGCCGCCCGTCAGGGCGCTGATCAGCGAGCTGAAATCTGGCTCGTGACCGACCAGCATCACGCGATCGGCGCCGCGATGTTCGCCCAGCAGCGCAAAGAGTCGTGCTGAATCGCAGCCGGGTGCCAGCTCGTCGGCCAATTGCGGTTCCAGGTCGAGCTCGCGCGCCACGATTGCCGCTGTCTCGTGCGCGCGGGTGAGCGGGCTGCTCAGCAGCACGTCCAGCTGCAGGCCCAGCCGTCGCATGCCCTGTGCGCCCGCCTGCATTTTCGTGATACCTTCTTTCGTCAATGGCCGGCCCGCGTCGCCCAGGCCGTCCGGCGCCTCATCGGCCGCGATTGCATGCCGCAGAAAGTAGAGTTCCATGGCCGCCCCCTGTGTTATAATCTTCCACAGATTGTGACAAGGTGATAGGGTGACAAGGTGGCAAGGTAGCGCCTCACTGTCACCTTGTCGCCCTGTCACCTTGTCATTTCCAACAGGATGATATCATGACTCAGTCTATCCCAGTTCTCGACTTCGGCGGCCAGACCGCCCAGCTGATCGTGCGACGCTTGCGCGAGCTTGGCGTCTACAGCGAGCTGGTTCCCTGCGATGCGCCCGAGGAAGTCGTGCGCAAGCTCAAGCCGCGCGGGCTGATTCTCTCCGGCGGCTGGGCCAGCGTCTACGAACCGGGTGCCCCTAAGCTGCCGGAATGGATCCTGCGGGCCGATCTACCGCTGCTTGGCATCTGCTACGGCATGCAGCTTCAGAGCTACGCGCTGGGCGGCCAGGTCGCGCCGCCGGCCGAGCGCGAGTTCGGCCCAGCCACGATCGAGGTGCTGGACGATCACTCCCTATTCGCCGGCACGCCGCAGGAGCAGCTGGTTTGGATGAGCCATGGCGATCGGATCGAGGCGCTGCCGCCGGGCTTTCACACCCTGGCGCGTAGCCCTAACTCACCCTTCGCCGCCATGGGCGACGACGAGCGGCGCTGGTACGGCATCCAGTTTCACCCCGAAGTGATGCACACGCGCTATGGCCGCGAGCTGCTGCGCAATTTCATCTACAACATCTGCGGCGCCGTCGACGAATGGCGCGCCTCCAGCTTCGTGGCCGACGCGCTCGAGCGCATACGCGCGCAAGTCGGCGCTGGCAAGGTCGTCTGCGCGCTCTCGGGCGGCGTCGACTCGGCCGTGGCCGCGCTGCTGATCCACCGCGCCGTCGGCGATCAGCTGACCTGCGTCTTCGTAGATAACGGGCTGCTGCGGCTTGGCGAGTCCGAGCAGGTCGTCGCGACCTTCGGCGAGCATTTCGGCATCCCGCTTATTGCGGTGGATGCCGCCGAGGAGTTTCTTTCCGCACTCGAGGGCGTGGCCGACCCTGAGCGTAAGCGCAAGATCATCGGCGAAAAGTTCGTGCGCATCTTCGAGCGCGCGGCCGCCCGCGTCGGGGGTGTCGAGTTTCTGGCCCAGGGCACGCTCTACCCCGACGTGATCGAGAGCAAAGCCCCCGACCGGCAGAAGGGCGTGACGATCAAGACTCATCACAATGTCGGCGGCCTGCCCGAGGACATGCAGCTCAAGTTGGTCGAGCCGCTGCGCTATTTGTTCAAGGACGAGGTGCGCGCGGCCGGCCTGGAGTTGGGCCTGCCCGAGGACTGGGTCTGGCGCCACCCGTTTCCCGGCCCCGGCCTGGCGGTGCGCGTGCTTGGCCCGGTGACATGGGAGCGGCTAGAGACACTGCGCAAGGCCGACGCGATCTTCATCGGCGAAGTGCGCGCGGCCGGGCTGTACCGCGCCACTCAGCAGGCCTTCGCTGTCCTGCTGCCACTCCAGACTGTCGGCGTGATGGGCGATGGGCGCACCTATGCTGATGTGATCGCCTTGCGCGCTGTAGCCACCGAGGACTACATGACCGCCGACTGGGCCAGATTGCCGGAGGATCTGCTGGCCCGCGTCAGCAGCCGAATCGTCAACGAGGTGCCGGGCGTCAACCGCGTCGTCTATGATATCTCCTCCAAG
>DATFXE010000506.1:0-13130 GCA_035258585.1 Roseiflexaceae bacterium
CTGGGATGTTTTGAAATTTCTGAGTCCCTTAGAGATTAGCGATTGGGGACTGGCGATTAGCAGACGAATTTCCCTATCTCTAATCCCCAATCGCCAGTCGCTAGGAGTGCCCTTCCTCGCCAGCCGGCTGCGTGCCCGGCACCTGCTCGCCGCCGCTGGCCACCCCGCCGCGCCCAAGCAGCCGCAGCGCCCGCGCGACGACATTCTCAACGGTCAGTCCGAAGTGCTGGTAGATATCTTTGTACGGCGCCGACGCACCAAAGTGCTCGATGCTGATGCTGTCGCCATTGTCGCCGACCCACTCTCGCCAGCCCTGTGCCACGCCGGCCTCGATCGATAGCCGGGCCTTCACAGCGGGCGGCAGCACGCTGTCACGATACTCCCGCGACTGCGCCTCGAACAGCTCCCAGCTTGGGAAGCTGACCACCCGCGCGCGCGTGCCCTGCTTGGCTAACTCGGCATGCGCCAGTAGCGCCAGCCCGACCTCGGAGCCGGTCGCCAGTAGCAGAATCTCCGGCAGCCCATCCGCTGCGTCCAGCAGCGTATACGCGCCCTTGCGCAGGCCCTGCGCCGAACCAAGCTTGGTCTGATCGAACACCGGCAGTTTCTGGCGGCTGAAGACCAGCGCCGTCGGTCCATGCGCGCGCTCCATCGCTAGGTGCCAGGCCACCACGCTCTCGTTCGCGTCGCCGGGGCGGATGAGCACCAGGTTCGGAATCGCCCGCATGGCCGCCAGTTGCTCGATGGGCTGGTGGGTTGGCCCGTCCTCGCCCAGCCCAATGCTGTCGTGTGTAAAGACATAGATCACTGGATACTCCGACAGCGCCGCGAGCCGGATCGACCCGCGCATATAGTCGGAGAAAGTAAAGAACGTGCCGCCATAGACCCGCACGCCGCCATGTACCGACATGCCGTTCAGCGCCGCCCCCATACCATGCTCGCGCACACCGAACCAGATGTTGCGGTTGGCGTACGCGCCCGGCTGAAAGCTGACCTCGCCCTTGGTCGGCATCTCGTTCGAGGAGGCCAGGTCGGCCGAGCCGCCGATCACCCACGGCACCTTGGCCTTGATCGCCTCCAGCGCCTTGCCGGATGCCTGGCGCGTGGCCAGCTCGCCATCGGCCGGCGTGAACGTCGGCAGATCGGCATCCCAGCCCTGCGGCAGCTCGCCGGCCAGCGCCAGCTTGAGCTCTCGCCCCTCCTCGGCAAAGGCCTGCGCGTAGGCGTCGAAGGCGCGCTGCCATTCGGCCTGCAGCGTAGCGCCGCGCTCGCCCACCGCGCGCATATGCTCCAACGCCTGATCCGGCACAACGAACGCCTGGTTCGGATCCCAGCCGTAGAACTCCTTAGTCTTGCGAACATTATCCTCGCCCAGCGGGTTGCCGTGAACTTTGCTGGTGCCCTGCTGCGGGCTGCCGTAGCCGATCGTGGTGCGAACAGATATCAGCGATGGTCGGTCGGTCGCCGCCTGGGCCGCGCGGATGGCCTGCTCGATGCCGGCCAGATCGTTGCCATCCTCCACGCGCTGAGTATGCCAGCCGTAGGCGTCGAACCGTTTCAGCACATCTTCGGTAAATGCCAGGTTGGTCGGCCCGTCGAGCGAGATGCTGTTGTCGTCGTAGAGATAGATCAGCTTGTCCAATTTAAGATGACCGGCTAGCGAGGCTGCCTCAGAGGCCACGCCTTCCATCATGTCGCCGTCGCTGACGATCGCATAGGTATAGTGATCGATCAGCTTATAGCCGGGCCGATTGTAGGTCGCGCCCAGAAACGCCTCGGCGATCGCCATGCCCACGCCATTCGCAAAGCCCTGGCCCAGCGGGCCGGTGCTGACTTCCACGCCCGGCGTCAGGCCGTACTCGGGGTGGCCGGGCGTCTTCGAGCCCCATTGGCGGAAGCGCTTCAGCTCGTCCAGCGGCAGGTCATACCCAGTCATATACAGCAGGCTATACAGCAGCATCGAGCCATGGCCGGCCGAGAGAACAAAGCGGTCGCGGTTCGGCCATTTCGGGTCTTTCGGGTTGAAGCGTAGGAAGCGGGTCCACAGCACATAGGCCATTGGCGCGGCGCCCAGCGGCAGGCCGGGATGGCCCGAGTTGGCCTTCTGCACAGCGTCGATCGAGAGCATGCGGATAGTATTGATCGCGAGTTGGTCGAGATCGGTGTATGTTTCAGTCATCGTCATTTTAACCACGAACGATGAGCGATGAACGATAAGCTGTCAGCTTATCGTTCATCGCTCATCGTTCGTGGTTCATCCTTTCTACTGACGCGCTTTCCAATCGGCCAGGAACTTCTCGATCCCGATATCGGTCAACGGGTGCTTCATACTCTGCTCGAGCACCTTGAACGGGCAGGTGGCGATATCGGCGCCGGCCAGCGCCGAGTCGATAATATGGCGCGGGTGGCGGATCGAGGCCGACAACACCATGGTCTTGATCTCGGGGTCGTTGCGGTAGATCTGCACGATCTCGCGGATGAGCTGCATGCCCTCTACGCCCGTATCATCTACCCGGCCAATGAACGGGCTGATGATAAAGGCGCCGGCCCGTGCGGCGAACAGCGCCTGGTTGGCGTTGAAGCATAGCGTCACGTTGCAGCGAATGCCATCTTTCTTCAGCTGATAGACCGCCTTCAGTCCCTCGGTCGTGCTGGGCACCTTGACGACCACGTTGGGGTGCCACTGTGCGTACTCGCGGCCCTCGCGCACCATCCCCTCGGCGTCGAGCGAGACCGTCTCGGCGCTGATCGGTCCGTCCACCAGAGTCGCAATCTCGCTGATTGTGCTCCGGAAATCGGCGCCCCTCTCCTTCGCCATCAGGCTGGGGTTGGTGGTGACACCGCTCAAGATGCCCCAGCTCGCCGCCTCACGAATCTCGTTGATGTTCGCAGTGTCAAGAAAGATCTGCATGGCTTACCACTCCTTATGATGGATTTTCACCGCCAGTTCTGCACAAGTCGCGGTCGATGCGGCATAGGCGCGATAGCAACCTGCCAGTGATTCTTTGCGTCAGCAGAGCGCGTGCCGCCGCATACAGCATGAGAGTGCTTTGAAATCCGTTAGATTGAGCTTCATGATTATAACATGGCGAGCGGTGTTGTTGAAAATGAATGCTCCGCCGGAACAAAATAGGTCTTGAAGATGGGATGATTCTGTGCTATATTGCACTTTGCATAACATGCCCTAAGCTCCTGATAGAAAGCCGGACCCAGTGAACGATACGCTCGATCTGCTGATGTCCACGGCCCGCGAGCAGCGGCACCTCTCCGCCGCGCACATCCGCGAGTACATCCCACAGCCCGACCAATCTCCCGACCTTCTCGAACGATTATATGCCCGCTGCCGCGCCGAATCGATCGCCATCGACGTCGACGTGCCACCTGCTTCGCTACCGCCCGCCTACGACGAAGATGAGGCCGAGGGCGAGGACTTCGAAGCCGAGCTGGACCAGGAAGGAATTGCAGCCGACGACCCGGTGCGGCTATACCTACGTGAGATCGGCCGCGTCAGCCTGCTGACGGCCAAAGAGGAGACGCTGCTGGCTCAGCAGGTCGAACGCGGCGAGCGCTCGACTGAACGTGTGCGCACCGGCGACCACACGCTCGAGGAGCGATCGCAGCTGCTGCGCTCGGCGCGCGAGGGCAAGGCCGCCCGTGAGCTATTGATCCAAGCCAACCTACGGCTGGTCGTCTCGATCGCCAAGAAATACCTCGGGCGCGGTATGTCGTTTCTCGACCTGATCCAGGAGGGCAATATCGGTCTGATGCGCGCCGCCGACAAGTTCGACTATCATCGCGGCTTCAAGTTTTCCACGTACGCCACATGGTGGATTCGCCAAGCCATCACGCGCGCAATCGCCGACCAGAGCCGCACCATCCGCCTGCCAGTTCATGTCGGCGAGACGATCAACCGCGTGCTGCGCACCACCAATCGGCTTCAACAGTCGATGGAGCACGAACCGACCCCCGACGAAGTGGCGGGCGAGCTGGGGATCCCGGCCGAGAAGGTGCGCCGCGCGCTGGAAGCTTCACGCCAGACGGTCTCGCTCGAAACGCCGGTGGGTGCCGAAGGCGACTCGGTGCTGGGCGATTTCATCGAAGATAATGCTGCCGCCGCGCCGCTGGAGAGCGCGGCCCAGCACATCCTGCGCGAGCAGATCGATATCGTGCTCCAGAAACTGCCCGAGCGCGAGCGGCGGATCATTCAGCTGCGCTATGGCCTGTACGACGGCCACTATCGCACGCTTGAGGAAGTCGGCCGTGAGTTCGGGATCACTCGCGAACGCATCCGCCAGATCGAGGCACGCGTGCTGCGCAAGCTGCGTCACCCGCACTACGGCCGCGGCCTGCGTGGTTACCTCGAATAACAAGTTAGGAATTCAAAGTGCAAAGTGCAAAGTTCCGAGTTGTAGCTACGACAACTCGGAACTTTGCACTTTGAACTCTTAACTTTGAACTTCATCTCATCATCGCCAGCATCGTTCCCACCGCCGCGCCAACGCACAGCACCGCCAGCATTCCGGCCGGCATATCGAGCGGATGTGTCGAGCGCGGATAGCGCACGATCAGCGTCGCCCCGATCAGCGTGGCGGGCAGCGCCAGCAGGCCGCCGAACAGCGCCAGCGAGACCATCGCCGCGCCGGCCAGCAGGCTACGCAGGCGTGCCCCGCCCGCCAGCGCCGCATTGGTGAAGGCCGGGTCGAGCCAGATCATCACCCCGATTGGCGTGGCGCAGGCGGCCACCACATACGCCGCGGCATACAGCGCCAATGGCGCCACCGGCGAAGCCGCGATCGTCCAGATCTGCCGCGACGGCAGCGCCAGGCCCAGCGCCACACACAATGTGGTGATGTGAATGACCTGATCCAACAAGAACGGTCCGATCGGCGGGCCGGGTATACGATCGCCATAGCGCACCTTGCACCAGTCGGCGGCGACATGCACGGCAG
This sequence comes from Roseiflexaceae bacterium, assembly GCA_035258585.1. GTDB lineage: Bacteria > Chloroflexota > Chloroflexia > Chloroflexales > Roseiflexaceae > DATFXE01. Next base: position 4,950 of record DATFXE010000506.1, read on the forward strand.
TAATCGCCAGCATCGCCGGCCACAGCGCCAGCGCCGAGGCATCCGCCAGTGGCAGCAGCAGCATGCACGCCAACACGATACCGCCGTGTATCACCAGCCCATCCCACCGGCGCTTGCGAACAACCAGCCAATACGGCTGCAGGACGAAGTCGGCCACCAGGTGCGCCAGTAGAAAAAGATAAAACATGATATGTGCTCCTCGGTACAAAATCGCTTTTGGCGTATAGAATGCTGTTAGGAGATTAGCGACCAGGGATTGGCGATTGGGTAGAACGCGAGTGACCCCAATCGCCAATCCCTGGTCGCTAACCTACTCGCGAGTCTCCTCGAGCTGCTGCATATTGAGCACGCTCACTCGCGCCCGCTGGACACTGATCAGGCCCTGATCGCGCAGGCTGCCAAGCACCCGATTAACTGTCTCGCGCGTGGTGCCTGAGAGGCTGGCCAGATCATCTTGAGTCAAATGCAGATCGATCCGGATGGCGCCGCCGTCGGCAATACCATAGCGCGCAGCTAGATCGCACAGCTGGCGCACCACTCGCTGCGGGGCCGAGAGGTTGGCGAGCTGCTCGGCCACGCTGTTGCGCTGGCGCAACCGTATGGTCATGACCTCCAGAACGGAGGCGGCGATCGGCGGACAGGTATTGATTGTATGCAAGAACGCGGCGCGGTGCAGCGTGAGCGTGATGGTCCTGCACATCGCCTCGGCGCTGGCGGCGCGTGGCTGGCCATCCAGCAGCGCCATCTCGCCAAAGAAATCGCTGTCACGGAAGATCGTCACCGTCAGCTCCTGGCCAGCCTCGCTGGTAGTGAAGATCCGCACCTGCCCATGCACGATGATATAGAGCGTGCTGCCAATGCTGCCCTGGTGAAAGATCGCTTCGTCGCGCTCAAAGATCTGTGTTCCGACGCTTCTGGCTAACAACGTTAGTTGGTCGTCCGTCAGTCGCGCGAATGTCGGAACCTTCCGCAGCAGCTCAAGCTTATTCATCGTTCGCCCCCGTCGCTAATGTCACCTGTTGTAGCCATTATAGAGGACGGAGAGCACCAAAACTATGATCTATATCACGCTGGCCGGCATGTAAAAGACAAGGCGTAGTAGTGACGGATGAAGCACGCCGCTGGTCACACTCTGCCGCCAGGTTTGGCAATGATCCACCTCTCTGGTATCATAGCGCGATGATTTGGACAATCTCGGATCTACATCTCTCCTTCGCCGCCCCCAAGCCAATGGATGTTTTCGGGGACCGCTGGCGCAACCATCCGCAGCGGATCGCTGCCGCCTGGAACGAACGAGTACGAGCCGAGGACACGGTCTTAATCGCTGGCGACATCTCGTGGGCGCTGAAACTCCAAGATGCCCGGCCCGACCTTGAGTGGATCGCGGCGCTACCAGGGCGTAAAATTCTCTCGCGTGGCAACCACGATTACTGGTGGGAAAGCTCGGGGCGTGTGCGCCGCCAGCTGCCGCCCTCAATCGATATCGTCCAGGGCGACGCTATCGATCTCGGCGAGATCGTCGTCTGCGGCACGCGCGGCTGGATCACCCCAGAGACAGCCGGATACAAAACCCCAGAAGACGAGGTGGTCTATAAGCGCGAGCTTGTGCGGCTCGATCTGGCACTGACCGCAGGGCAAAAGCTAGCCGATGGTGCCAGGCCGATCGTCGTCATGTTTCACTACCCACCGTTTCTCGATCGCAAGCCGACCGAGTTCGCTCGCCAAATCGCCGGCGCTGGCGCAGCCGCCTGCATCTATGGCCACCTTCATCGCCCTTACGATTGGGGTATGGCCACTCAGGGCCTGGTCGACGGCGTGTATTATCAGCTGACTGCCTGCGATTACCTGGGCTTCGGCCCAGTCGCCGTCCGCGGCCTCGATCGCCCAACTGCTCCTGATCTGCCTTCCTAATGGCATCTGCCAAGCATTGAGAATAGATCATCAATCTCTTGGGGGTGGTTTTCGTTCGGCCGTGCGAAAACCACCCGCAAAAAGATAAAGTTAGGAGTTACGCGGTTGGGAGGTTTGGAGGGCGAAGCCCTCCAAAGAAACCCCTTTCTTTTTCTATCCACCTGTGGCGGCTTTGCCGCCACAGGTGGATAGAAAAAGAAGATTCTCGGGGGCCTGCGGCCCCCGTGCCCCTGCTAAAACGCCAACTGCGTAAGTCCAAAAAGTACCACGCTACCGCAGGCTAAAGAGCAGCTCAACAAGCGGCGAGGCCTACTCGAGACACCCAATGCTCATAGAAAATACGTGCTGATTTTAGTGGACAAAACCGCGATATAGCGGTATAATACGCCTAAATCGAGCATGTGCATAGAAGCATGAGGAACTATCAGCCGGCGGCGTATTAGCCGCCGCTGATCGCGTTTTGGAGGCATCATGGAGATCGGGATCGTCCACCCGGTAAGCATCAACGACGAGATGCGCACCGCCTACCTGGAATACGCCATGAGCGTGATTGTGTCGCGGGCACTGCCCGACGCGCGCGATGGCCTCAAGCCGGTCCAGGTCCGCATCCTCTACGGCATGTGGGATATGGGCATGCGTCACAATCAGCCCCACAAGAAGAGCGCCCGTATCGTCGGCGATGTGCTCGGCAAGATGCACCCCCACGGCGACACCGCGGTGTATGATGCGCTTGCGCGCCTGGCTCAGCCATGGAATATGCGCTACCCGCTGATCGACGGGCAGGGCAACTTCGGCAGCGTAGATGGCGACCCGCCCGCAGCGATGCGCTACACGGAGGCGCGCCTTTCGGCGATCGCCGAGGAGCTGCTCTTCGACATCGATAAGAACACTGTCGATTTCCGCGATAATTTCGACGGCACTTACCGCGAGCCGACGGTGCTGCCCGCCAAGCTGCCCAACCTGCTGCTGAACGGCGCAGCCGGTATCGCGGTGGGTATGGCCACGAACATCCCACCACACAACCTGACCGAGCTGTGCAATGCGATCATTCACCTGATCGAAAATCCAGATGCCACGGTCGAAGACCTGATCAAGATCATTCCCGGCCCGGATTTCCCGACCGCCGGTATGATCCTCGGCACCGAAGGCATCATGAACGCCTACAGCACCGGCAAGGGCCATATCACGCTGCGGGCCAAGGCGCATATCGAAGAGGCAGCGCGCGGTTCGTATAATATCGTCGTCAGCGAGCTGCCCTATCAGGTCAACAAGGCTCGCCTCCAGGAGCGGATCGCCGAGATGGCCAAGGAGCGCAAAATCGAGGGCATCCGCGACGTGCGCGACGAATCCGATCGTAGCGGCATGCGGTTAGTAATCATCCTCAAGCAGGATGCCCAGCCCAAGAAGGTGCTCAACGCGCTCTACAAGCACACTCAGATGCAGACCACGTTCGGCGTAAATATGCTGGCGCTGGTCGAGGGCGGGTTGCAGCCACGCGTGCTGACGCTCAAGCGCATGCTCCAGGAGCATATCGACCACCGCCGTGAGGTGATCCGGCGGCGCACCCAGTTCGAGCTTGAGAAGGCCCGCGCTCGCGCCCACATCCTCGAAGGGCTTAAGATCGCGCTCGACAACCTCGACGCAGTCATCCGCATGATCCGCGAGTCGCGCAATGCCGAGAGCGCGCGCAACAACCTCATGCGCAACTTCAAGCTATCGGAGATCCAGGCGACCGCGATCCTTGAAATGCAGCTGCGCCGCCTGGCCGCGCTAGAGCGCAGGAAGATCGAGGAAGAGTATAAAGAAGTCATCAAGCTGATCGCCGAGCTGGAGGATATTCTCGCCAACCCGCGTAAGGTTCTGCATCTCATCGCCGAGGATCTCAAGTACCTCCGCGAGAAATATGGTGACGACCGGCGCACGCGGATCATCCCCGACGCCGATGGTGAGGTCAGCGACGAAGACCTGATCCCAGATGTCAAGGTGCTGGTCACCTTGACCGAGCGCGGTTATGTCAAGCGCCTCCAGGCCGATACCTACCGCACGCAGCGTCGCGGCGGGCGCGGCATCAAGGGCATGGTCACGCGCGAGCAGGATGTGGTACGCCATATCCTGACTTGCAACACCATGGACGACCTGCTGTTCTTCACCGATCGCGGCAAGGTCTACCAGCTCAAGGCGCATGAGGTGCCGGATGCCAGCCGGACTGCCAAGGGCCTTCCGCTGGTCAACCTGATCTCGCTCGAGCCGGGCGAGCAGGTGACGTCGGTGCTGGCAGTGCCTGATTTCGACGAGGGTGAGTACCTGATCATGGCTACGGTGCGCGGCAAGATCAAGCGCACGATCCTCAAGGAGTATAGCCAGGTGCGCTCCAATGGCCTGATCGCGATCGGCCTTGAGGAGGGCGATCTGCTTGGCTGGGTGGCCATGACGCAGGGATATGAGGATGTGCTGATGACAACCGCACGCGGCCAAACCATTCGCTTCACGCAGGACCAGGTGCGCCCGATGGGCCGGCCAGCCAGCGGCGTGATCGGCATCAACCTCGACGACAAGGACCGTGTGGTGAGCATGGATCTGGTCCAGGACGATGCCGCATTGCTGGTTGTCACAGCGAATGGCTTCGGCAAGCGCACCGCCCTGCCCGAGTATCCAACCAAGGGCCGCGGCACGGGCGGCGTGATCACCATCAGGCTGCGCCCGAAGGACGAGATCGCCGCCGCCCATGTGGTGCGCGACACCTCACTGCTGACCTTTATCACCACCAGTGGCACGGTTATGCGCTGCCATGTCGCCGATATCTCGCAGCTCGGCCGCGCCACACAGGGCGTCACTATCCTGAACGTCGGCAAAGGCGATCTGGTCGCGGCGCTCTCCGTCGAGGAGCCAGAGGAGGAGGAAGAGCGCAGCCAGAATGTGCTGTTCAGCATGAATGGCGATGGGGACGGGGTAGGGAAGTGATGCCTCCCACGGGTAAACCGATGGGCTTCTATGGTCTTGCAACCAACGCATGCGCATCCATATGCGAGTGTTTACGAGCTAGGTAGAACGTTTTACGCAGCGCGCCATTGACGTTATGCGCTGCAACCGCCCGAACGTTCACTTGTGGAGGTGCTATACGCTACCGGTAGCGTAGCACGCTTGTTCGCTCAGAGCAAAGGGTAATCCTGGCGTTTCATCCCACCCGTGAACGGCGTGCGCTTTCGTGCCAAAGTTTCTGTAAGCTGGGCAATGCACCCAGCTCTGCATAAACGAAAAACGTGCAACGTAGGCGTTCCGCCTGTACATTGCACGTTTTTCGTTTATGAATATATTGATTCGGACTAGTCTCGCGCGTCGAGCTGCGCGACATACGGTCGTTCCAATAGCCCGGTTACTGCGAGCTGCGGTGGCCGAGCGCGGGGGATGATCAGCGATGGCCCCTCACGATGCATCATGTCGACAAACGCTTCGACGAACGTGCCATCCCAGTGCGAGCCGCGCCCATCCATCAGGATCTGGAACGATTTTTCAGGCTCCATCGCCCGCCGGTAGGCGCGGTGCGATGTCATCGCGTCATATGCGTCGGCGATCGCGACGATCCGAGCCTCCTCGCGAATATACACGCCGCCCAACCGTCGCGGGTAGCCGCGGCTGTCCATGCGTTCATGGTGGCATTCGATGATCGGGATGACATCGCGCAAGGCTTTGATCTTGCGCAGGATATCCGCCCCGATCGTCGGATGCGTTTGCATAATCGCGTACTCTTCTTCGGTCAGCGGTCCAGGCTTGAGCAGAATGTAGTCGCGAATGCCGATTTTACCAATATCGTGCAGTAGCGCGCCGTAGTGAATGTGCTCGACACGCTGTGGCGAGAGACCCAGCACCTCGCCTAGCCGCACCGCGTAGCGGCGCACCTGCTCGGAATGACCAGCAGTGTAGGGATCGCGCGCGTCGATCGCCGCCGCCAGCGCTGCGATCGTCTGGATATTCTGATCCTTCAGCTGCTGGTAGAGCCGACCGTTGTCCAATGACGCAGCGATATGCGAGGCGCAGACATTCAGCAGCGTGCGGTCGCTGCTGTCGAAGCCGGGCTGCTCGCCCCCACGTGAAAGCTCCAGGATGCCGACCGGGCGATCATTCGTGCGCAGCGTGAGGCGTGCCAGGTGGCTTTGCCCCACTAGCCCTGGTTCTTCTCCTACCAGACTGAGGTGCGCTCGCAGAATCGCGTTTTCGTCATAACCCGATACGGCCGCGCGCGTCCCTGGGATTTGATCGATTGCAGCGCCGCGCTGCGCTAGCAGCTCGAGCTGCTGATCGTCGGGGTAGAACAGCGAGAGCGAGAGCGCTCGCGGTGCGAAGCGTCGCCAGAGCAGCTGCACAATCTCGCGGACGGCCGTCGCAGTATCCAGGGTCGAGGTAAAGGTCTGGCTCATCTCATGCAGCGCCACGATCTCAGACAGGCGTTGCTTTTCGAGCCTGACACGCCGCCACTCCATCGCTCGGCGCACAGTTCGCTCGAGATCGTCGACAGTGACCGGCTTGGTGAGGTAGTCGAAGGCGCCCAGCTTGAGCGCTTCGCGCGCCGTCTCGACCGTCGCGTGCGCGGTGAAAACGATCGAGTCGATGTCGGGGTAATCTTGCCGCAGCCGATGAAGCAACTCGATCCCGCCCATCTCGGGCATCTGCAAATCGGTGAACACCAGATCAAACTGGTTCTCGCCCAGGCGCTCGAGGGCCACGCGGCCATTCTCGGCGGCCACCACCTGATACCCATTCATCCGCAGCAATCGCACGCAGAAATCGCGTACGTTGGTATCGTCTTCGACGACAAGCAGCCGCGATGATGTGACTGGCGCTTGGATGCTCGTATTGGTCACGCTCATCGATACCTTACCCTTTGGGCGACGTAGTACACGCGGTCCGGATTCTTGCTGTTATATCGTTTCGTAAGCCATAAAGATACGGTAAACAGCGCCACGAAGCGCTCAAATCGCGGGTAGGAAAACAGTAAATATACTGCCGTGCCAGAGCTGGCTCTGCACCTCGATTCGGCCCCAGTGATCTTGAATGATTGTACGTGTGGCGTAGAGACCAAGGCCCAGCCCGCGCGAAATACCTTTGTCCACTTTGGTCGTGAACCCTGGCTCGAACACCCGCGTCAGCAGATCCGGCATGATACCCCGCCCGCTATCGGCGATCGCCACCCGAACCCAGCCACTCTGCTCGCTAGCCTGGATGGTGATCCGGCGTTCGTCGGCAGTGCTCATCGCTTCGATCGCGTTGTGGAGCAGGTCGAGAAACGCCTGTTCGAGCTGCCCGGCCTGGCCGAGCACCATCAGTGGATCGGCAGGCAGATCCAGCGTCACCTGTACACCGCTCTCCTGAAGCCGCCCTTTCAGCAGGCCGAGCGCCTCCAACAACGGCTCGTTGATCGCTAGTGGCTGCTTGCCGCTCGACGCCGGCTGAGCGAAGCGCAGAAAGCGCTCCACCAGACCGGCGATCCGCTGGCCCTCGACCATAATCTGGCCGACGTCGTCGCGAGTAGCCTGTGGCAGTGATTGGTCGCGCAGCAGCAGATGCGTATAGCCAAGGATCGTGGTCAGCGGATTGTTGATCTCGTGCGCGACGCCAGCCGCGAGATCGTTGACAGCCGCCAACCGCGAGGAGAGCAGCAGTTCATGCCCAGGCGTGACATCGGAGCGATCGGTCTGCGCAGGGTCCCGATGTGCGACATACTGAGCCAGCACACCGGCCGCGATATCGCCGAGCGCCATAACCCAGGGTTCATCGGTAGCCCGAAACGCCGCGACCAGTGGCGATTGAAGATCGATCAGCCCAATTACCTGATCTTCGAGACAGATCGGGATGATTAGCTGCGAGCGTGTGCTGGAGAGCGCGGGCAGCGCCGCTGGATCGAGCTGAATATCATCGGATCGAGCCGGCGCGCGCGTTCGATACGCCTGACCGGTCAAGCCGCGATCCAGACTGGGTGGGATCTGCTGAAGCAACATCGCCTCATCCTGGCTATAGCCGCGCCGGGCGAGCACGCTTGCGCGCCGATCCTGGCTCGCAGCGACAAAACTATGCGTTGCGCCGCTACACGCCATCGCCGCGCCCAGAATCTGGTCGAGCGCCGTCGGTTGGCCACGCACCTGGCGCAGCTGCCGCGCGAGATCGAGCAGCAACTGCTGCTGCTGCGCCAGGCGCCGCGCCTCTATGTAGCGCTGCAACCAGCGCAACGATACGCTGGCTTGCCGGGCGAGCACCGCGGCTGTACGCTCGTCGCCA
>DATFXE010000507.1:0-11539 GCA_035258585.1 Roseiflexaceae bacterium
AGCCATCCCGCCCCGACCTGATAGCGTTCACCATCCCGAGAGGCCGCGTTCGGAGGATCGACACCAATGACCAAGATAACTCTTGTTGGCGCCGGCAGTACCAGCTTTGGACTTGGTATGCTACTGGATCTGATCGCTCACGCCGACGAGCTGCGTGGCAGCACGGTGACGCTGGCCGACATCCACGCCGAGAGCCTGGAGCTGATGTTACGCGTGGCGCAGGGGCTGAACACGACGGCAGGCGCAGACCTGATCTTCGAGGCGACATCCGATCTGCGCGCCGCTCTGGAGGGAGCGGCGTTCGTGATCGTCTCGGTGGCGATCGACCGGATGGCAACTTGGAGAAAAGATTGGGAGATCCCGCGTAAATATGGTGTGAAACATGTGCTGGGTGAAAACGGCGGCCCCGGAGGATTGAGCCATAGCCTGCGCAGCATTCACCTGATGCTTGAGGTCGCGCAGACAATCGAGGAGGTGGCGCCCGCTGCGCTGGTGCTGAACTTCACCAACCCGATGAGCCGGGTGTGCCTGGCCCTCGAGCGCGCGACAAGGCTGAACTGTGTTGGCCTGTGCCATCAGATCGGCGCCGGCTATCGCATAGCCGGGCAGGTGCTTGGGCTGGTGCGCGACGAGGCCGAGGCCCGTGCCGAGCGGGACATGCTGCACCGCAAGCTCGATATCAAGGCGGCAGGGCTGAATCATATATCATTTATGTATGATCTGCGCGACGCGGAAACGGGCGCGGATCTCTACCCGGCGTTCCGCGAGCGTCTGGCGGCGATGCCCCCGACGTTCGAGCCGCTTTCACGCCGGCTGCTTGACGCGTTCGGCCTCTTCCCGGCCACCGGCGATGGCCATACAGGAGAGTATATCTCATTCGCGTGGGAGACCAGCGCGATGACGGGATATGATTTCGAGGGCTGGATACAGGGCGGCGAAGAGGTGAAGGCGCGGCTGCGCCAGGCACTCGCCGGCGAGCGCTCGTTCGCGGAGTATCGCGGCCGCACCTCGGGGGAGCGCGCGATTCAGATTATTACCGCGATGCTCTACAACAAAAACCAGTTCGAGCTGGCGCTGAATATCCCGAATCGCAGCTGTATCGCCGGCCTGCCCGAGTGGGCGATTGTCGAAGTTCCTGGAGTTGTCAGCAGCGCGGGCGTCACCGGTCTGCATGTGCCGGCGCTGCCGCCCGGCATGACTGCGCTGCTCGGCCAGCAGGTGGCTGTGCAAGATCGGGCGGTGGAGGCAGCCATCCACGGCGATCGCACGGCAGCCCTGCAGGCGCTGCTTCTCGATCCGGTCGTCCACAGCTATGATGCGGCGGTGCAGATGCTGGATGAACTGCTCGAGGTCCACGCGCTCTATCTGCCGCGGTTCTCGCACGCGAAGCGCTGACGGAGGCCCATGTTTGCCAGCACCTGCGGTGATAATGAACCCCGACGCGCACGCGCGCATGAAGCGCGGATTTGATGTCCTGGCGGAACTGCTGGCCAGGACGATCGGTCCGACGCAGGGCCAGATCCTCTCCGCCGCCAGCTCAAGCAGCGGCCCAGAGTTGCTCGTGGATGCGGCGACGATCGCCCGGCGCTTCCTGGCACTGCCGGATCGGCGCGAGGATGTCGGCGCCATGCTGGCGCGCAACCTGGTCTGGCGGGTCCACCAGGTCGTCGGCGATGGCTGTGCCACGGCAGTGGCCCTGGCCCAGGCGATGATCGCACAAGCTCATCGTTACCGCGAGGCCGGCGCCGACATGGCCAGTCTGCGCGTGGGTATCACGGCGGCGACAAACACCGCGCTTGACACACTGCGGCACATGGCCCGACCAGTTGGCGGCGAGCGAGATCTGCTCAACGTCGCGCAAACTGCGACAGCCGAGCCGCGCATCAGCGCCCTGCTAGCGGAGATCTACGACATCCTCGGCGCCGATGCTTATGTGGCGGTCGAGGAGTATCTGGCGCCATACCTAGAGCGCGAGTATCTGCAAGGCGGGCAGTGGAAGGCATACCTGGCATCGCCTTACTTGATCTCCTCTCCGGAGCAGCAATGCGCCGTGCTACAGGACGGCGCCGTGGCGCTGTTCGCCGGCGAGATCAGCGAGCTGGGCGAGATACGTCCGTTACTCGATATTCTGGCGAGCACCGATCGCCGCCGCCTGCTGCTGGTGGCGAACCAGATTAGCGGCGCTGCCCTGACAACCCTGGTGTTGAACCATCAGCGTCAGCAGATTCAGGTCGTGGCGGCAACGCTGCGCCGGGCCGGGGAGCACAATCGTCAGGATTTCGCTGACCTGGCGCTGCTGACAGGCTCGCGGCTGCTTTCACCTGAGACAGGCGATCGACTCCAGTGGATCGCACCTGCTGCGCTCGGCGCCGTTCAGTATGTAAAGGCCGCCTCCGGCATGTTAATCGTCTCTAATCGTCGTGATAATCCCGCACTACGCGAGCATATTACAGCCTTGCGCCAGCAGCTGGCACGGGTGGTAGTCGATCGTGAGGACGAGCGCGCGGCACTACGCCAGCGGATCGGACGCCTGTCAGGAAGTGTCGCCACGCTCAAGATCGGCGCGCCGACGAGATCCGAGGCGAAGCGGCTATGCCAGAAGGCTGAACAAGGCATCCATGCGCTGGCTGGCGCGCTGTGCGGCGGTGTGGTGCCTGGTGGCGGCGTGGCCTACCTCAACTGCATCCCCACGTTGCGGCAGCTACAGTTGAGCGGCGATGCAACCTATGGCGCTGCCGCCGTCGCGCAGGCGCTAGAAGCGCCGTTCCGCTGGATCGTCGCCAACCGCGGCGTGCGCGACCCGAACATCGTACTGGCCGAGGTGCGACGGTGTGGGCCAGGCTATGGCTACGATGCGATCGGCGATGTGATAGTTGATATGGAGAAGACTGGCATTCTCGACGGCGCCGAGGTGACGAGCGCGGTCCTGCGTGCGGCCGCTAGCGCTGCGGCAATGATCCTGTCCACCGACGTCGTCGTGCTCAAACGCCACCCTGACCTGAACATGGAACCATGACCCCGCCAGCATGCGCGATGCGCCATCCATGGAGGCGCAGCGGCTCGATCGCTCGGGGGGGTACCGTGCTTGGTATTGCCTTGGGCGCGCCCGGCCAGGTATGGCTGGCAACCACCGCCGGCCTCTGGCAGGGAGATGTCGGGCATTGGTGGTCGCTTGGCGTGGCGCGCCAGCTGCGCGCGTCCGCTCTGGCATTGGCCGGTGGACTGCTGATCGCCGGCGACGCATGGGGCGGCATCCGCTTCAGCGGTGATAACGGGCGCACCTGGCACACCGCCTTGGTCGACGAGACGACCAGCGCCGTGACATGTTTTGGGGTGTCGCCGGACTTTGCCCGTGACCGCGTGCTGCTCGCCGGCACCGCTGACGCCGGAATTCTGCGTTCCAACGATGGCGGCCGGCGCTGGCAGCTCGCCAATGTCGGGTTGGCCGATTTCACTCTGCTTGCGCTGGCGGTAGCGCCGATCTGGTCGCCGCGCGAGGTCGTTTTCGCGGCCACCGATGAGGCCGTCTACCGCTCACCAAACGGCGGTCGCGCCTGGAAGCGCGCGGATCGTGGATTGGAAGGCGTTGGTGTGCAGACCCTGGCGATCAGCCCATTGTTCGCCGCCGACGCGACCGTATATGCCGGCAGCGAGCGGCACGGCGTCTATCGCTCGGTCGACGGCGGCGATTCCTGGCAACCCCTTGCAGCCGCCGCCTCGTTTCCCGCGATCAATAGTCTATGTTGCTTTCTGCGTGATGGCGATGCAGTGCCAACACTCATCGCAGGAACCGCCGATGGGACCTTGATCCGCTCCACCGATCGCGGCGAGTCGTGGCGAGTCGTCGCGGCGGACGGCTGGCCGATCCTGGCGCTGGATAGCCGTGCCGGTCGTATCTACGCTGGTCTGGACGATGGTGGCCTACTGTTCTCAGATGATGCCGGGCTGAGCTGGCAGTTGGACGACCAGCTTGTGGCGCGCGACATCACTCGGCTGGCCGTATGCGAGGGTAGCCCGCTGCTCGCCTTCGGTCCTGCAGGAGGCGCATGGCGCGCCGATGGCACATATAGCTGGCGCGCGCTCGCCGCTCTTGACGACCTGGGGACACTCTTCGCATTGACGTGCTCCCAGCAGATTGGTTGGCTTGCCGCCGCCGACGCGGGGCTGTTTCGCTCGATCGACGCTGGCGCGAGCTGGCAGCTCAGCCTGGAGCCGATCGATAGCCGCATTTCGGTCATCGCCACCAGTGTGGCCTGGCCGGCGGAGCTGTGGGCAGGGGCCGCCGATGGAACAATCTGGCGCTCCGAGGATGCCGGACGGCAGTGGCGGCGGCTCACCACTGCGGCCGATGGCCAACCGCTCGTGGCCATCGCAGTTGCACGATGGCCCATCGACGGTTGTGTGATGGTTGCAGCAAGCTTCGACCCGCTGGATCAGCGAGTCACGATCTGGCGCTCAATGGATTCAGGCGCGCAATGGGAGTCCTGGCTGACTGACAACACTAACTGGCCGCGCGTTTCCATCTGCCTCGGCCGTGACGCAGACGACCACACCTGGGTGTCGCTTGGGGCGCGGCTGTGGCTGTGGGATAGCGCACAGTGGCAGTCGTTCGAACTCGACGGCACGCCCGTGATCGCGCTCCTACGCATCCCCGGCGCGACGACATCTGTAGCGGCGACAGCCGAGGGCGTCTATGCAATGGTGGATCGGCAACCGTGGCAAGTGATCGAAGGAGCGCCCAGCGGATTGATCGACATCGCCATTACACCGGATGGCGCCGAAGGATCGACGATCGTAGGGCTCGAGCTGGGAGGGGTCGTCTGGGAGTGGCCGCTGGGAAGCGTGCGGACCATCGCCTGAGGTGGGCCGGGCGATCATCAGCCGGAATATCGCGTTTCCTGAAGTGCACGCACAGTTTATTCATCGATCAATACAATAGCAACTTCCAGCGGAATCGCTGCCTGGCATCAGTTGAGAAGGGGCCATCACCCAAATATTATCCGAGAGCGTTTCTTTTTTGAAGAACGAAGCACTACTGACTGGTGAAAGAGGAATGGTATAGGTGCGTGTGTGGTTTGATTGAGAAGTTAGATGTAATATAACAGTTGCCGGGGTATTTATTATTGTCAGGGTATCAATCTTGCACATTCCCCATCTTGTATCATTGGTTTGGCCCGACACTCCATACATTCCTGCGCCCAGCCTAGGCATTTCATTTAAATTGATCATATTCGATTGTTGTGAATACTCGCACTGAACTACGGATTGTATCGTGGTCTTACCGTTGTCGACCGCGACATCACTTACTGTAAAAGCATAATCTTGATCATGTTGTTCTCTCGGTAGGCTGGCTATATCACCACAATCACTACTATCCTGAAACGCGAGATAGATTGTTCTTGCTTCGATAGAGTAGGCACTCATCTCAGGAAACACTGGGCAGAGAAATGGCGAGTGGGGAATAATCTTATATCCGCTAAATTCCTCTAGGTCGGAATTGAATAGTAGTAAAGCGACGGCAATTAAGCTCATAAACGCGAGTGCGAGCTTAGATAACGTGCCAATAGATCGTCGTGGTTGTGCTACCGGAGGCTGTACACCGGTCGCATCTATTGCCTTACGACTCGTATCTTCCGCGCTGTACATAAGGAAGCCTCAAAACCAGGTGTCAATAGACTTGCTGGTTGATCCACTCTGATCGGTTGGTGAGGATTGGAATAACGATATAGCTAAGCATAGCTGTAGTTCTAGCGACTGTCAATAGGGCATAGGGCTTATGCGTTCTGCCCATCAATGTGGCGCAGCACGTGCTTGAGAAAGCGTACGACATCAACACCGTGATATGCCTCCTCTTGGACGTGCAGCAACAATTGACCATTCGGTGTGATCGCGCTGATCGCCGACAAGTGATCGTAACGACAGGGCGCACGCAAGATCGGCGGCTCGCCGACTGGCGCCCAGGTACGCACCAATGCCGGCAGCAAGTAGAAACCGGCTTCGTCTATCCAGACCAGCGTTCAGCCCTCGCGCTCGGCTTTTTTTTGATCTCGGGCCACTTCTCACTGCGCCAGCGCTCGATCGCCGCATCGTTACGCTCGCTTGCGCGCTCAACTGGTTTCCGCACACTCCAGCCAATCGCACGCAGAAGGCGGCCAATATGATCGGGATGATAGCTGACACCGAACTCGCGCTTGACGACGGTGGCAATTCGTTCCTGGGTCCAGACATCACCAACAAAGCCGTAGGCTTGAGCACCACGACACAATATATCAGGAAGCTGTTGGCGCTGCTGCTGAGACAATTTGGGCCTAGCTCCAGAGCGTGGTTGCGTGCGCAGCGCTTCGCCGCCGCCAGCTGTGCCACGCGCAATCCATTGGCTGACTGCTCCTGCACTCACGCCCAAGGCAGCGGCAATCTGCTTTTGGGGCCAGCCTTCTTGACAGAGTTCCCAGGCGCGCAGGCGTCGACCCTCGCGCCAATCTGTTGGTTTCTGTGCGCGCCCAACACCGCCTGCTTCCATCCTCCGTATCATAGCCGACAAGCCCGAAAGAGTCAGCAGCGTAAAAGACGAAAATGGCATCGTTTTTTCCTATGCCGATCGCAGGATGCACGATATATACAGCACATACTCGTTCTGCACCGTGTCGAGGCAACTTCTCTGTGCATCCAGAGCGCGACAGATAGGTCTTTCGCTTCCACCCTGGTCGGCGCCTGCGCGCCCTCTTCAGCTAATCGTCGACCTACAAAGATGAGCGGTGATGCGGCAGAATCGACCGAGCTGTAATGGACGTGATCATCCGCTCACACCGCTGTGATCGGCCGAGCGATGGATATGTGGCGGTTGTCAAGCTACGATGGTCTGGTTATACGGGGGAGCATTCAGCCAGTAATGCGGGGCGGCATCAAGAGCATCTGCTCAACATCATCCGGCACCCGTACGGGCGCAATCACCTGTGGCTACAGCTCGATCGGCGGCGCGCTGGTCAGCGAGCGAGACAAGCTGATCACCTGAAGGTTGTCGTGCAGGTATGGCCGCAGGCCACGGCGCTGTGCGTCGCAGCGCAGGCGGACAAAGGGCCGGCAATCTTTCCAGGGACATGTGCGTCCGAGATACACGCCCTCCTCCGCACAGAGAAAGACCTCGCCGCCGCAGTTGCGCTGCTGGGCGTGGCCCTGGAGTTTGCGCCCGAGCAGTGCCAGCGGGGCCAGATCAGTGCCGTCGCGGATCATGATCAGCAGATCGGCGTCCTTCAGATTGGGCTTGTCGGTGGTTAGAGAGCCAATCAGTGCGATCCGCACGATTCCCTCAACGTTACGCGCCGCGCGCGCAAAGCGCAGCACACCAGCGGGCAGGTATGGGCGGATTGATGCTGTGAAACGATCAGCCATCGCCTCTTCACCACACGCACTAGAGCAGCCGCTGCTCCTTGAGCCGCAGCAAGTCGTTGACATCACTCCAAGGCCTCAACTCGCTTCGCTTGCCAGGGCATCCAGCGTCTCGACCAGCCGGCGCTTGCGCCGATTCGCCGCCCGTAGTTCGGCCACGTAGGCGTGCCAGGCCGCCTCTTTGCCCTGGCGCGCCCACACCCCCCGCAGCTTGCGCAGGAACAGCGCCGCTTCCTGATACGCCGCCGGGTTGGTCTGCGCGATATGCGCCTCGGCCAGCTGCCGCCAGATCTGCGCCGCGCGGTCGGGGTAGTCCTGGACGACCGCGTCGGCGACCAGGTCGTCGTTGATGCCCGACAGTCTCCCTGGAACGCGCCGATCATACCAGCGCAGCACCTCGTCGGGCCGCCCTTCCCTGGCGGCCAGCTCGATCAGCACGCTCAGCTGCGGGAACTGGAGCGGGTAGCGCCGCTCCGCCCGCGGCAGGCCGCTCTCGGGCAGTGGCCAGGCTGGGATGACTGTTCCGTTGACGCGACGCTCCTCGCGCCGCGGCAGCTCGCCGGTCGCCAGGTAGTGCAGCGCCGCCGCCCGCACCGCCGGCCGCGCCTGGGCCTGCTCGGCCACCTGTTCGAGCACCTGGAGCGTCTGCAAGGTCGGCCGCTCGAAGAACTCCTCGGCGCGCAACGCTGCCACCATCGCCCAGTCGCCAGCCTGTGCCCGCAGCGTGCAGATCACCTCGCGCAGCCGGCTGGCGATGCCGGGGTACTGGCGCTCGGTCGCGACGATCCCTTTGCGCGCCGATTGTTCAGCCTCGGCGCTGCGCCCGGCCGCCAGCAGCCGCTCGACCAGGCGCTCATAGCCGCCGCTCTGCTCCGCCTCGCGCTCGCACAGCGGGATGATCTCGTCGTCGCGCCCGGCCTCCTCCAGGGCGAGGATCGCGAAGTCGGCCAATTGCCGGCGCCGGTAATTATGTGCGAAGCTGTCGCGCTCGGTCGCGAGCGGTACATCGTCCAGCCGCGCCAACAGGTCGTCGGCGACCGCGCCCCAGGCCTCCGGCGGGTAGGGCTGCTCCAGCACCTCCCGCGCGCCGTGGCAGATGTCATAGGGGTCGCGCAGCATGGCGTTCAAAGCCCAGCCCAGCTGCTCTCGCGGCGCGAGCGACGAACGCGGCAGGGCTTGAAAGACCAGGTTGAGGCAGGTGGCAACCTCCGATGCAGTCTCGCCGTCGTCGTGGGTCTGCTCGACCTGGCTGATGCCCGTCTCGAGCAGCTCTTCGCCCAGCCGCACGACCGCATCGGCGTGACCCTGATCGAGCAGCAGCTTGAGGCCATCGAAGACTGGGCTGTAGTCTGGCAGGTGGGCATGGTCATCCCAGCGATCGCTCCAGTCGGGCGCTGCGCCGGCTGGCAGGATACGCCTCAGCACCTCGGCCTGAAGCTGGTCGGCGTCATCGCTTGCCAGCATCTGGCGCACCGCAAGAGCATCACGCAGCTCCGGGAAGCGCCTGGCCATGTCGAGTAGCAGCGCGACCAACTCCTGGTGGGACAGCGCACTCAGAAAGGTGGCCAGCGCAGGGTCGCCTCTCGGCTCAGGTATGCTCGGCGGAGCGCTGGCGATCGCAGCCGCGGCGGCCTTGCGGTCAAGCAGCACAATCCGGGGATCGTTCGGGGTCGCGAGCGGAAGTGGCGGCGCCTGCTCGGGTCGATCCAGGTAGGCAAGCGCGACGGCGACGGCGTGCTTGCAGGTGCCGCCGTAGGGGCAGGTGCAGTCTGCTGACAGGCGCTCTTGGTCCAGAACCACGCGTGTGGCATAGCGGCTGCTGCCCTGCACCCAGGCGAGCAGCTCCGCGGAGGGAGTGGCGGCGAGTTCGCGCACCCGCCCGCGCAGCTGGTAGTCCTGCCCGCGCTTGAAGATCCTCTCGCCGGCCCAGGCGCGAATCGTCTGGATGGTAACTTGGTTGCGACTGCTGTCCTCGGGCATGGTGCTGGTCTCCTGAGTTCAGGCTACGATGGAGCGTGCTATCATGGTCGGACCATATTGTACTACCTCATGGAGTAGTGTATGGAAGATCTGCTGCAAAAGATCAACGCGCGCCTGCAGCACTACAACCGCGATGAACTGATGGCGCTGATCTGGGACTTCTTGTCCGATCGTGATGAGGATGATCTGGCTGAGTTCCTCGACCTGATGCGCCAGAAGTCGCGACCGGTTGTGGTCGAATCGCTGGAACTACAAGATGCCGACGATCTGCTCGGCAGCATCCAAGATTTGCACGACGCGATCGCCAACGACGAGTATGTGCAATATGGCTCCGGCTACGACCCCGACTACGGCGAGGCTCGCGGCTTCGGCGACGACAGCTGGATCGACGAGATGGACAGCCTCTTCGCCGCGACGACCAGCCTCTACCGCGCCGGCAACTACCAGGCGGCAGCAGCGGCCTACATGGCCCTGTTCGATATCTTCAGCCTTAACGAGGACGGCTACCACTTCACGCGCCCCGATCCGCCCGCGGCGCTACAAACCGACCTCAATCTCATGAAGCAGCACCTGTTCACCGCCCTCGGCATGCTGAATCCTGACCCGGCAGCGACAGTGCTGGAGGACACTGGCTACGACGACGACCGGACGCTGCTAGGCCTATCGAGCAACCTGTCCTTCTACGGCGGCGACCGCTATGCGCTTCTGGATGCCTGGACGCGCCATCCCGAGTGGATGCGCGGGCTGGAGGGCCACCTGCACGATCTCTGCCGCCAGCCAGCGCGCCAGGATGAGCCATTCTATGGCCTAGCCATGCTGCCGAGTTGCTGCGCGAGGCGTACCGACGCTCCCACAGCCTGACCGAGCGCGAGACGTTGTGTCGGGGGATCGGGCCGCAGCAAGGCTGGCCCTACGAAGATCTGATCGGCGCCTACCAGGATCAGGAGCAGTGGGCGCAGGTGCTAGCCTGGGCCGATGACGGCCTGGTAAAACTTCCACTGCAGAGCGTCTACCAGCCAACGCTGGAAGAGGCGCGCGGCCTGGCGCTGCTGCACCTGGATCGCCCAGCAGAGGCGCTGGCGGCGCTGCAATCCCTGTTCTCGCACAAGCGCGAGGTGTCGATCGAGCTGACCTTGCGCGCGGCAGCGCAGGCGACCGGGGCCTGGCCGCAGCTCTACCCGCAGCTGACCAGCGAGGTTGAGCAGCAGGTGCTGGCCACAGTCGCCAATCGCACGTCCGGCTTCACGGTGGGCAGCCTGATGGTTGCCGCGCTGCTGGGCTATGCCCATCTGCTGGAGGGGCAGATCGAGCGGGCGGTGGCCTGGGCGGTGCGCCCCGACATCCCGATGGGCTGGATGGACGGCGACCTGACCAGCACGGTTGCGAGCGGGCTGCTGCACATCGGGCTGGCGGCTGCCCACGCCAAACCAGACGAGGTGCTGCGTACAGCGTTGAGCGGCGCGCCCACGATCATTCGGGAACAAGGGGGGTTGCTAGACATGAGCGCGCAGACCTTGTCACCTGATCGCCTGTTCGACGGCGCAGTGCAGGTCTACGAGCGGCTGCTGGAGCGCGCGGTAGACGAGCGCAATCGCGAGAGCTATGCCGTCGCGAGCAGCTATGCCAAAGTCATCCGCGCGATTCGCGCGCTCCAGGGGCGGACAAGGGATTTTGAAGCCTACTACCGCGCGCTGTTCGAGACCTATCCGCGCCTGCCGGCCTTCAAAGACGAACTGCGCAGCGCCATCGAAGGGCCGGGGTATACGCGCAAGCGCTGATTGTATCGCATCAAAAGGTCAAAAGTCGCACTTACTACGCGAGTCACAAAGAGCCTGTGGATGAACGTGCGATTGTCAAGTCGAACCAGTGCTCGCCGAAGGCGCTGTCCAGCATAAACAGACGACCGATCCAGACGACTGGGCTCCCCTCGGTGAGCCCAGGCTGGTCGGCGATGCGCCAGTACATGTCGCTCACGACGAAACAATCGAGGTCATCGAGATACTGAAAGATCTTGATGATCTTCATCGTGCCCCTCTCACCAGCTGCCAGCGCCGAACTCCTGATATGATTCCGCTTCGGTGATGCGCCGGATCGACTGCAACTGGCCGTCGGTGAAGCGCGCCTTATAGTAGACCGTGACCGGCTCGATGGGAGTCGGGGTGCCATCAACTTC
>DATFXE010000508.1:0-3959 GCA_035258585.1 Roseiflexaceae bacterium
GGCTTGTATTGAAACTAGCCTCTAGCCTCTAGCCTCTAGCCTCTGGGGATGAGCGCCGCGAGCCGCAAGGCAGACACTGGTGTGAATCCAGGGCCGACGGTCACAGTCCGGATGAAAGAAGATCCACGAACACGACGAGCATGTCGTTGGCGCCGCTGTATGCGGCGCACGCGGCTCCTTCGCCGCCGCCCGCTCACGCCGCCGTGAGTTGTGTGGTTTGTTGGCGCTGCTCGTGCACCCGTGATCGTGTGGCCCCGAAGTCTGAGACTTCGGGGCTTTTTGCGTCGTCGCACTATGCTTGTGATTGAATTTGTAAGCCGAGAAGAAGATATGATCCGACAAATACTGCCATATGCCCAGAGCCAGGCCGATGCCAGGCCATCCGGCGGGCCGGACCGAGCCGGGCGCAGGTTCCCGGCCGGGGCAGGCCTGGCGCTGTCGCTGCTGCTGGCGCTGCTGGCCTGGAAGACGTTGATCCTGCTGCGGAATTACCCAACCTTCATCCTGCCGGCGCCTGAGCTGGTGCTGCGGCGGCTGGTCGAGGAACTGGCCCGCGGCACGCTGGGCTATCACGCCGCCCTGACCATGACCGAGTCACTGGCCGGCTTCGGCCTGGCCCTGGCCGTCAGCCTAGCGCTCGGCTACTTGCTGGCACACGCCCCGCGGATCGAGCGGGTGCTGGCCCCACAGCTGGCGGCAACCCAGGCGGTGCCGGTGGTGGCGATCGCGCCGCTGATCATCCTGTGGGTTGGCGCCGATATCCGCTCGAAGATCCTGGTCGCCGCACTGGTCACGTTCTTCCCCATCCTGAGCAGCACCGTGGTGGCGCTGCGCGGCGTGCCGCGTGAGCTGCTGGAGATGGCCAAGATCAGCGGCGCGAACTGGCACCAAGCGCTCTGGCATGTCGAATTGCCGCTGGCGCTGCCGGGCATCTTCGGCGGGGTCAAGGCCGGCCTGGCGCTGGCGACCACCGGCGCGGTGGTTGGCGAGTTCGTCGGGGCGCGCGACGGCCTGGGCGCGCTGATCAATATCTCGCGCGGGCTATTCGATACGCCGCTGATGTTCGCCGCCTTGATCGCGCTGGCCGCGCTGACGCTCTCATTCTACCTAGCGGCCGTACTGCTGGAGCGCGCGCTGGTGCGGTGGGAAGCATGAGTGACAAGATGACAAGATGACAAGATGAGGCGATCCTATCTCGTCATCTTGTCATCTTGTCAGCTATATTGGGAGGAATTTCGATGATTAAGAGGTATACGTTCATCATGCTTGCGGCGCTGCTGCTGGCGGCGTGCGGCGGGCAGGCCCCGGCCAGCAGCCCGACTGCCGCTGCTCCTGCGCAGCCAGCGCCAACCACAGCGGCAAATCAGCCGCTGCGCGAGATCACGTTGGCCATGCCCTACATTCCAAATGTGCAGTTCGCGCAGTACTACGTGGCCGACAAAAAGGGCTACTACGCCGCCGAAGGGCTGAAGATCAAGTTCGACTATAACTACGAGACCGACGTGGTCCAGCGCGTCGCCCAGAATAGCGTCCAGTTCGGCATGGCCAGCGGCGACTCGATTTTGCTCGCCCGGGCGCAAGGGCTGCCGGTCGTGACGGTGTCGACAAACAGCCAGCGTTTCCCAACTGTGTTCTTCAGCAAGGCCGACGCAAATATCAAGACTCCGGCCGATCTGAAGGGTAAGAGCGTGGGCATCCCCGGCCATTTCGGCGCCAGCTATATTGGGCTGCTGGCGCTGCTATACGCCAACCAGATGAAGGAAAGCGACCTGAACATCCAGGATATCGGCTTCGCCCAGGTCGCGGCGCTGACCGAGGGCAAGGTGCAGGTGGCCAGCGGCTACGGCAACAACGAGCCGGTCCAACTCGACCAGCAGGGCATCAAGGTCAACCTGATCAAGGTGGCCGACTTCTACCCGCTGGCCTCGGATGGCATCATCACCTCCGAGTCGCTGATCAAAGATCAGCCCGCAGTCGTGCACGGCTTCGTGCGGGCGACGCTCAAGGGCATGCAGGATGTGATCGCAAATCCCGATGAAGGATTCAAAGCCGCCCTGGATGTCATCCCCGAGCTGAAGAGCGCCGACGCCAAGACCCAGCAGCTGCAGCGCAAAGTCCTGCAAGAGACGATCCCATACTGGCAGAGCGATCTGACCAAGCAGCAAGGCCTGGGCTTCACCGACACCAAGAGCTGGGAGGCGACCCGCAAGTTCATGCGCGATAGCGGCCTGCTCAAGAGCGACGTGGATCTGAGCAAGGCGTTCACCAACGAGTTTATCAAGTAGCCCGCGACTCTTAATGCTCGCGTTTGCTGGACGGAAGACGGAGGACGGAAGACGATGACAATACGTCTTCCGTCCTCCGTCTTGCGTCACACTTGGACCAGGGCGGTTGACATTTCGCCGCATGGCTGATAGATTGCAGCGGATCCATGCACGAGCATTTGAGAGGAAGCGCCATGATCGAGACACCGGACATCGTTCGCCCGCCCAGGGAGCTGATCGACGGCCTGGCCCATATCGGCAGCGCCACGGCCAGCGGCGAGCTGAGCCGCCTGGGCATTCGCGACCCACACATACGCGGCGTCACCCCCTGGACGCGCGGCAAGACGGTCGTCGGGCCGGCGCTGACGCTGCAGTTCATGCCCAAGCGCGAGGACATCTACGGCGTCGCCGAGTATGACGACCCCGAGAAGCAGCTCCACCGCCACGTGCTCTACCATACCCAGCCCGGCGATATCGTGGTGGTCGACGCGCGCGGCGACATGGGCAGCGGCGTATTTGGCGAGATGATGCTGACCTATTTCAAGGGCAAGGGCGGCGCCGGCGTCGTGATCGACGGCTGCATCCGCGATTACACGCACGCCCAGCATCTCGGTCTCCCACTATGGCTGAAAGGCGTTACGCCCAACTTCCATACCCAGACCAACATCTTCCCTTTCGCCGTCAACGTGCCGATCGCCTGCAACAATGTGCTGGTAATACCCGGCGACATCATCGTCGCCGACGACGATGGGGTGGTGGTCGTTCCGATCAAGCTGGCGCCGGAGCTGCTGGCGCGGGCGAGCGAGCACGCCGAGTGGGAGGAATTTTCGCGCTTGCGGCTGTCCGAGGGCGGCGAGCTTCGCAAGTACTACCCGCTCTCCGAGGCGGCGCGGGCCGAGTATGAAGAGTGGCGTAAAACGCAGGAAAAGTAGACCAGCATGCCGATCTCTGCGGTCCTGTTCGATCTTGACAACACGATCTACCCGGCCTCGTCTGGCCTGATGCGTGGCATCGACGTTCGGATCACCGAGTATGTGCGCAACCTGTTGGGCATGGAGGTCGAGCAGGCCCAGGAGCTGCGGCGACACTACTATCGGACCTATGGCACCACACTCAACGGGCTGCAGCGCCACCATGGCGTCGACGCCGAGCACTACCTGAGCTACGTCCACGATCTGGCGATCGAGAGCTTCCTGACCTCGGACGCCGAGCTGGATCACCTGCTGAGCGAGCTAGCGGCCACCAAGGTGATCTTCACCAACTCGCCGGCCGAGTACGCCCGGCGCGTGCTGCGGGCCATGAGCATCGAGCGGCATTTCGAGCATGTCTTCGATATTCGCTTCTCCGGCTTCCGCCCCAAGCCCGACCCGGCGGTCTACCAGAGCGTGCTCGACACGCTGGGGGTCGCCGGCGACACGGCCATTCTGGTCGAGGATACCGCGCAGAACCTGCCGCCAGCCCGCGCGCTTGGCATGACCACCATCCTGGTCGGCGAGCCAGCTGGCGCCGAGGCTAGGCTAGCTGACCACGTGGTGCCGGATGTGTTGGCGGCGGTGCGGATCGCGCTTGAGCTGGAGCGGGCCGAGAACCATTCTTGACGCGCCCGCTCGACTATGCGATACTCGTGACACCACATGAAAACTTGAAGTGACACAGACATGCACGAGCACTTTTGACGTTGCTACAGCCGAACGC
>DATFXE010000509.1:0-2491 GCA_035258585.1 Roseiflexaceae bacterium
GGCGACCGGACCTACCGCGCGCTGATCAGGCGTTTCTCGGCCTCGCCCGATCTTCCCGAGCTGACCCGCCGCTGGTATCGCGGCGTGGCCTTCCGTCAGCTGATCTGGCCGATCGCCAGGCGGCGCTACCGCACGCTCAAAGAGCGGCCCGAACGCCGCAGCGTGACATATCTAGGTGGACCCCCAGCCCCGTGATTTGGCATTTACGTCTGCCGACCTTCCAAGGCAGACAGGCGCTCGTGTAGGCTGGCGCGCTCTTCACGCAGTGAGACGATCGTTTTGTCGTGACGATTCTGGGTCGTGCGAATCGCCCGCATATCACTGAACGCCGCTAGCAGATCGCTTTTGAGAGCGTGGAAACCATCGCGTGCCCGATCTTCAACCATTCTGAGACGTTCTTGCATATCGAAGATATCGGCAGCGATTTCGCCTGTGCGTGTCTCGATCGTATCGACCTTCGCATCCAAGTGCATAACATAGGCCGCCACCGATTCTAAGCGAGTGCTCATACTGCTCAACAACGACCGCTGATCACGCTGTTCCATTTCGATTCGCTGCGAGCGTTCGGTCAGCACGTCCACGCGCTCGGTCAGCACGTCCACACGCCCAGTCAGCGCATCCACGCGCTCGGTCAGCACGTCCACATGCCCAGTCAGCGCATCCACACGCTCGGTCAGCGCATCCACACGCTTGGTGATTGGGACGATCGCTTCGCTTACGCTCTCGGTCACAATCTGGCGGATGGCCGACAGTAGGGCTTGATTATCAGCAGTCATAGCGCGGCCTCTGCTTGCTTGTTTTCAGTTGGGCGCCAGTATATTACACGAAATCGCATCAACTGTCAAATCCTCTCCAGCACGAAGCGCCGCACCGCCGCCGCCACCCCCGCATCAGCCGCATCGGGGGCGACCCAATCGGCAGCGGCCTTGACCGCCATGTGCGCATTGCCGACGGCAACGCCCACGCCAGCCATCCGCAGCATGCCAATATCCGATTCGGAGTCGCCGAGCGCAAGGACATCGGCCGGGTCGATCGCCCACTGCCGGCAGAGGATGGCCAATGCGCTCTCCTTGGTTGCGCCGGCGTGGGTGATCGCCGCGTCGGCCAAGGTGCCGTCGGGGTGATAGTGGCGCACAAACCGGAGCGGCGCATCGGCGAACGCGCGCATCAGCAGCTCCACGCCCAGTTCACCGCGCACGATGAAGCGCGACGGCGGGTGATCGAGCGCATCCACAGCATTGGCGACATCGACGCCGCTGGCCGCGATATGCGCGGCC
Source organism: Roseiflexaceae bacterium (assembly GCA_035258585.1). GTDB lineage: Bacteria > Chloroflexota > Chloroflexia > Chloroflexales > Roseiflexaceae > DATFXE01. Next base: position 1,278 of record DATFXE010000509.1, read on the forward strand.
GGGTGTGAGTTCCGCGCGTAGTAGTTCAGCTCCTCGACGGTGCTGAGCAGCGGCAGCCCATACTCATCCGCGAGCGCGGCAAGCGCGCGGGCCAGATCGAGCGGGATGGTCAGGCTGTGCAGCCGCACGCCGCGCTCGTCGTAGATTGTCGCGCCGCCATCGCAGACCAGCGCGCAGCCGACGCCAAGCCGGCGCGCGATCTGCTCGGCCGAATCGCGCTTGCGGATCGTCGCCACCGCCAGCCGCGCGCCGCGCTCAACCGCCAGCCCGAGCGCAGCGATATTCTCCGGCGGCAGCACGCCGTCAGGGCCAATCAGGGTGCCGTCGATGTCGGAGATAATCAGCTGAATCATAAAATTGAGATAGGACTTACGCAGTTGACGCGTTGAGCAGGGGTGCGGGGGCTGCAGGCCCCCGAGAAATCTTTTCTTTCGCATCCGCACGCGGCGGCTATGCCGCCGCGTGCGGATGCGAAAAAGGCATCTTGGAGGGCTTCGCCCTCCAAACCTCCCAACTGCGTAAGTCCTATGAGAATTGAAAATTGAAAATTGTGAATGAAGCAGGGCATTCTCAATTTTTCATTTACAATTTCTAGCCCGGCCACACACCCTGCCCCTCACGCTCGACATGGTAGCCGGCGGCGCTCAGCTGACGCACGACCTCGCGACCGTGATCTTCGTCGCGCACCTCCAGCACCATCTCGACCCCGACCCGATCGACCGGCACAAGCCAGACGGCACGGCGATGGAAGATGTCGATCACATTTGCGCCGGCCCTGGCCACATGGTCGATCAGCGGCGCAAGATTGCCTGGCCGATCGTCCACGGTGGTACGTAGCAGGATGTAGCGCCCCTGTTTGACCAGCACCTGCTCGAGCACGCGCGCCAGCAGGTTGCCATCGATGTTGCCACCGCACAGCACTGTGCAGACGGTCGATCCCGGGCGAGGCACGACCTTGCCGCTCAGCAGCGCCGCCACCCCGGCCGCGCCAGCGCCTTCGACGACCTGGCGCGCGTTCTGGGCGGCGTGGGCGATCGCGCGCGCAATCTCGTCGTCGTCGACCGTCACGACTTCGTCCACCAGGTCGCGGATGATCGGCAGCGTGAGATCGCCGGGCCGCTTGACCGCGATACCATCGGCGATCGTGCGGGCAGTCGGCGCGGTAATCGGCTCGCCGGCGGCCAGCGAAGCCAACACCGGCGCGCATCCAGCCG
>DATFXE010000510.1:0-6854 GCA_035258585.1 Roseiflexaceae bacterium
ACGGCGCTCAGCAGGCACACCGAAATAGCGCCGGAACAATACGTACTGCCCCTCTTTCATCGTGTTGCGGCCGGCATCCCGGCCTACAGGGCGTTTCTGGCCGAGCAGGGAATCGACGCCAGCGCTATTCACACGCTCGAAGATTTCAGAACTGTGCCGCCGACAACGAAGAAGAATTACCAGTCGCGCTACCCACTGTCTGCTCTCTGCCGTGATGGCGAGCTGGAAAGCTGTGATTTTATCGCCGTCTCATCCGGATCGACCGGCAAGCCAACCTTCTGGCCGCGCTTCATCGCCGACGAACTGGGCATCGCCACGCGCTTCGAGCAGATCTTCCACGATAGTTTTCAGGCCGACTCGCGCCGCACGCTGGCGGTCGTGTGCTTCACGCTGGGCACCTGGGTCGGCGGCATGTTTACGGCCAACTGCTGTCGCTACCTCTCCAGTAAGGGATACCCGGTGACTGTCATCACCCCTGGGAATAACAAGGAGGAGATCTATCGAGTCGTGACCGAGCTGGGAGCATCTTTTGAACAGGTTGTCCTGCTCGGATATCCGCCATTTCTCAAAGATATCGTGGACGGAGGCATTGCGCGTGGAATCGACTGGAAGCCCTATCGTCTAAAATTTGTCATGGCCGGTGAGGTCTTCAGCGAGGAATGGCGCACCCTGGTGGGCGAGCGGGTTGGATCAGCGCACCCATGCTACGACACTGCTTCGCTCTACGGCACGGCCGACGCCGGCGTGCTGGCGAACGAAACCCCGCTGTCGATCGCTATCCGGCGCTTCCTGGCCGGCAACCCGGATGCGGCGCGCGCGCTGTTTGGCGAGTCGCGCCTGCCTACGCTCGCGCAGTACGATCCGCTCAGCCGTTTCTTTGAGCGCGACGGGCGCTCCTTGCTCTTCTCAGGTGATAACGGTATCCCGCTCGTGCGCTACAACATTCTCGACACCGGCGGCATCGTTCCGTACGCCGAGATGCTGGCGTTTCTCTCGCAGTGGGGATTCGACCCGCGCGCCGAACTGCAACGCGCTGGGGGGCGCGGAGTCCGCGAGCTGCCGTTTGTCTTTGTCTTCGGCCGCTCCGATTTTACCGTCTCCTTCTTCGGCGCGAATATCTACCCCGAGAATGTCACTGTCGGGCTGGAGCAGCCGGCGATCAAAGAGTGGGTCACCGGCAAGTTCGTGCTCGAGTCGCAGGAGGACGCCGACCGCGATCGCTTCCTGTCGGTGGTGGTTGAGCTGGCGCCGGGGGTGGCGGGCGACGCCACCAGGGAGCAAGCGATCGCCGAGTCGATCCTGGCGCAGCTGCGTCGGCTCAACAGCGAGTTCACCAATTATGTGCCGGACGAGTACCAGCTGCCCCGCGTACGCCTGGCCCCGCTGGGCGACCCGGAGTACTTCCCCGTCGGCGTCAAGCACCGCTACACGCGCAAGCCGGCTGACCATCACGGCGATTGACAAAACTCCTCGGTGAGCGCGCAGGAATTCCGCAGGTCTTCGATCCAGCCTCGATCACCTACCTGTCGCCTGGCCCACGAGTGATTGAACAGCAGCGCCGCGATGTATCGGTTGCGCTCGGCGCTGGCCGGTTCCTGAAGCAGTAGCCGGGCAGCGCGCTCGTATGCCTCGGCTGCCTGGCGATATTGCTGCTCCTGATAGAGCGAGATGCCCAGGTTGTTCCACGAGTCGGCCGCGGCGCGCCGTTGGCGTGTTGGCAGGAAGATCAGGCTCCGCGCGTACGCCCGCTCGGCCGCCGGGTAGTTCTGATTGTGCAAATAGACCCGCCCTAGCTGTTTGTAGTACAGCGCGATCGTCTGCGGCGCGGCTAGCGCGCCCGCGAGCAGGAGCATGGCCGCCATCAGCGGCACCCTGAGAGCGCGAAACCGCTGCGGCAGCAGCGTGGCCAGCACTTCCGCCAGCAGATACGCGCCCCACAGCAGCAGGCCGATGTTGAGCGCCGGCACTGGCAGCGCCTCGCCGCCGCCCACTACAAACAGCAGCACCGTCGCCAGCCCGGCCGCTCCAGATAAGAAAACCCAGCGCCGCCCCAACCCGAACTCGCGCACCCATGCCAGCGTGCGCGTCGCCAGCCAGTACGCCATCGGGATCAGAATCAGCGCGCCGCTGAATGCGAGCAGTGATAACGCCGCGTAGATGCTGGGCGGCAGAAGGTACAGCCACTCGGCCCACTTGTTCTGGCCCGAGATAAACAGCAGCAGTAGCGCTATGCCGATCATCAGAAGTGCGCCGCTGGCGCTGCCCAGGATGCGGAGCCCGCGCGCCTCGCTGCTGGTTGGGTTGCCGGCGGCCGACAGATGCTGGCCGATGTCCTCTTGTAAGCTGGTGTACCACCCGGTGATCGCTTCGATCCGTAGGCGCCGCTCGTCGTCGGCCGCCAGCAGCGTGCCCGAGAACAGCGGCAGCGGGCGCGCCCACAGCTGCTGGTCGAAGCGCAGCCAGCGCCAGATATCCTCCCATGGCAGGCGTTCAGCCAGCGCGCCGGTCTTGTCGTAGCGCGCAATCTCGTTGGGGTAAGTGATCACATAGTCGGGCTGCTCGCGCTCCAGGTTATTCAGCGGCACGAAGAAAATCACCAGCAGCGCCACCAGGGCATAGGCGACGATATAGAGGGCCAGCAGGATCAGCAGCGTGCTGAAGCCCAACAGCGGGTCGTAGTAGATCTGGGCCAGCACTGGCTGGCTGCCGGCCAGCTGCTCGAACACCACCTGGGGCGAAGTAATTGCGGCCAGCAGCAGCGTGAGCGGCAGCGCGGCAAGCGAGAGCGCCTGTAGTAGTGGCACCTTGCTGCTGGGGAAACGCGCGACATAGCGCTTCTCCGGCTCCTCGGCCAGGATCGCGCCGATCCGCTGCGAAATCTCACCTGGGCCGACGCGCCGGCGCCAGGCGCGTAGATAGTACAGCACCTGCTCGCGCGCCTCAGCGTAGCCGAGCCTACGGAAGTGGGCCAGGCTGGCGCGATAGCTCGCCAGCGCGGTGTCCACTCGCCCGGCCTCGGCGGAAGCACGCCCTTGTAGCGCCAGCGCAGCCGCCTCGCCACGTGGGTCACCCAGCTCGCGGAAGAATGCCAGCGTTGGCTCGAGCACTGCCAGCGCAGCGTCGATCTGGTCCTGGTCCAGCAGCGCGGCCGCCCGACCGCGGTCGATCCAAGCGCGTCTGTACGGGCTGCGCCCGGCCAGCCCGGCCCTCAGCCGTTCCAACTGCGCCAGCGCGTCGCCGGGATAGCCGAACAGCCGCTGGATCTCGGCCAGCTGCAGCTGGGCGCGCGCAGCCCCGGCGTCATCACCCAGCTGCTGAAAGGCCGCTTGTGATCGACGATACCAGCCATCGGCCGTGCGATACAGCCAGATCAGTGGCCAGTTCTGATACGGGCCGAGGTAATGTGCCTGGGGTGTGGCGACTGCCGCTAGTCGGAGTATGAAGACAATCGGACCGAACGGCAGCGATTGGAGCCAGCTCCAGAGCTTTCCCAACCACCGCCCGAGCGGATGTTGTGGATAGGCCGGCACATGCCAGCCGCTGGTATCGTCGGCCAGCCCCTCGTAGGCCTGGCCCAACAACAGCATTACCTCGGCGGCTTTGGGCCGGTCCCCCGCTTGCTCGAAGTATTCCAGGCTGCGGTGATACAGCGCAGTCGCCCCGGCCCACTGCCCGGTCTCGGCTCGCACCTCGCCAAGCGTCTTGCGCGCTCCAGCGAGCAGCGCGGGCTCGAGATTGGGTAAGGCTAGGATGGCTCCCAGCTGGTCGGCCGCGCTCTGCAGCCGCAGCGCCAGGCGATCCAGCCGAGCATGTAGATAACGCAGCCACAGCCGGTCGCCCGCGTCCAGCGGAGCCTCGTGAGCAGTCTGCAGCAGCGCCTCGCAATCCGCCAGACGCGAGCTCGCCTCGGCCAGGTCGAACTCGGCGCGCAGTTGCTCCAGGCCGGCATGTGGATCCAGTATCAGGCGATGGTAGAGCGCCTCGCGCTGCCAGAGGGCCCGGCTGCCGCCAGACAGCGCATCGATGGACGTTCCTGCCAGGCGCTCCTGATCCATGGCCGACGCGGCCCGCTCCGCGAAGTGCGCAGCCAGCTGCTCGTTGAGCGCGCGCAGCTCGGCCGGTCGCTCGGCACGCCACTCGTTCAGCAGGGCGGCGCGCACCTCTTCCGAGTAGCCGTAGCGCCCTGCGCCAAGCGGTCGCACGAAGCTATAGCCGCGCAGCAGCTCGAGCACGCGTTCGTTTCCGTCTGCTCGGCCGCGCAGCACCGCCAGCACCGCCACGTCGAACCAGCGCGGCACGGCGCAGGCCCGCATGACTTCGGCCTGGCGCGGGCCGGTCTCGGCGAGGAGGCGCCGGAAGGTGGCGACGATCAGGTTATCCTGTGGGATTGTCGAAATCATCAATCGCTTACCCCGTCGCGCCTACCACTCCTCATCGGCCGCCTTCGGCCTCGCGGCCTGCTCCAGATTGTCGCCGATCATGCCCATCACTTGCGGGTTGCCGGCCACGGCCTGACACAGCACCTCGGCCTGCTCGTCGGAAATATTTGCTAAGCCGCGCCGTTCGCGTAGGTACTCGGTGACATGGCTGCACTCAAGCAGATCCAGGGACACGCTGCCAAGCGCCTCATTCCACTCGACGCCGAACTCCGGCGCACGGCGCCCGGCCAGTACCACGATTGCGTTAGAGAGCTTGCCATCGCGGATGCGCGCAAGGACCTGGCCGGCGATCCAGCGGTCGGCCGCGTTGGGCGTCCATTCCTCGCCGTCCAGCGTGTTGCGCTCGTAGCTGTCGAACAGGAACACGACCCGCGATTTTGTGCTGAGCGCGCTCAGACTGTCGAAAAACGCGCCGTTGATCCGATCCTCGACCGCCTGGCGTAGAAGCGGGTTATCGGCCTGGATGTAGAAGGAGTTCTCGCGGACGATGGTGTTGCCGACATCGCTGACGCTGATCGTCGAGTTGGTCAGGGTGTTCTCATTGCCGATGCTGACGTTCACGGGCGCCGAGGTGGCGCCGCCGGCCGTAAGTGCGACGCGTGCGGTGGTGGCGTCGCTGATCGCCTGGTCGACAGTCGCGAAGTGCTGGGCGCCGAACGCGTCGCGGCAGCGCAACACCAGTGTAAGCGCATCGTAGGCCTGGCCGTCGGCGAAGTCGAGCTGTATCAGCGGCAGCTTGCGTGCGGTCGCCTCGATCGCGAATAGCCGCAGCAGCCAGGATTTCCCCAGCCCTGCCCCGGCGGTGAGCACCATGATCTGGCGGCGGGTCTGGCCCTCCAGCATCCGGCTGAAGATATCGCTGTGCCTGACTCGATTGACGAATAGTTCGCGGAGGGTTTTGGCCATGGCGCAAGTCGCAGGCTTCAGTTCAGTCAGTAGTCACCCAGAGGGTACCCGGTCAGCAGTCGGCAGTGAGCAGTAAACTGCCGACTACTGACTGCTCACTGAGGCGCTCGTCACACGATATTCAGCTCATGATGCGGCCGGGCGGCTGTGAAGTGGGTGATCCGCAGCTCATCGATATCGATCGTGTGGGCGCGGCCGTCCAGGATCTCCTCGGCGATCAGCATCCCGGTCGCGGGCGAGTGATGATCTCATGCCCGCTGAATCCGCTGGCGTCTCGGTAGTTTGGCAGGTCTGAGTGGCGGCCGAGGATCGACACGCCCATGATGCCTGCGCCGATGATCACGACCTAAGCCGTGGAATCCGCCATCGTGTGAATCCCCCTGTCGGTGCAATTGTAGCATCGTGGAGGGCTTTACGTCAATCAAGGCGGCAGATTGGCGATCAGGCCGGCGAGTAGATACGGAAGTTGCCGCTGACATGGAGTAGCTCGAGTGTGTACAGCATTCCGCCGTAGTAGCGCCATTTGCCGGAAGGCACGGGGGTATCCCACAGCTCGAACGATTCGTGCGAAAGATCGAATGCTGGTGCGGGCAGGTGGAAGGTTTCGAAGGTTGAAACCGCGCCTAGTCGGGCTGCGGCCGAGCGTCTGCGCAGGCGGACAGCCGCCGGGACGCCCTCGGGTATCCTGGGTGTGCCGCGACTTGAGTCGCCAGTTTGCCCATGAGGCGAAGAGCCAGCGAGGCAACGAGCTTTGTGTCTTCGAGTCGCCCAAAGGGCTCCTGGCATACTCGCCTCAGAAGCGAATGCCGGTCATCGCGCCAAATCACACACTAGCCATTGCGCCGGCCGGGTTTGCCGGGCCGCTTGCTCGCACCTGTCGCTGGTCGCCGTACCTGCGCGCCGTCATCCTCGCCGACATCCTGTGATTCCTCGCCCGCCAGCGCCTGAGGATCGACCAAGGACGAAGGACCAATGACCAACGATGAATCTGTATTGCCTATATCAGATCCTTGGGCACCGGTCTTCGGTCTTTGGTCTTTGGTCATTGGTCGGGTGTCGCGCCAGGCCAGCCGCTCGCGAATCTGCTGCTCGAAGCCGCGCCCGGTCGGCTCATAGTAGCGCCGGCCCTGCAAGTTCGCTGGGAAGTGCTCCTGGTCGACCTGTGCGCCCGTGAAATCATGCGCGTATTTATAGCCCTTGCCGTAACCCAGGTCCTTCATCAGCCGCGTCGGCGCGTTGCGCAGGTGCAGTGGCACCGGCTCGTTACGTGTCTCGGCCACATCCTTCAGCGCCGCGCCATAGCCCGAATAGACCGCGTTGCTCTTAGGTGCCTGCGCCAGGTAGACCACCGCCTGCGCTAACGCCAGATCGCCCTCGGGCTGGCCCAGGAAATGCACTGCCTGCTGGGCCGCGATCGTCAGCGGCAGCGCCTGCGGGTCGGCCAGCCCAATATCCTCGACCGCCATGCGCACCACGCGCCGCGCCATAGCCCGAATAGACGGCATTGCT
>DATFXE010000511.1:0-5877 GCA_035258585.1 Roseiflexaceae bacterium
CCCCTCCCAGCCTCCCCAAACCCCCACCCAAAGTGTAAAGTACGTTTGAAACATGCCTTAGACAAGGTTTCACTCAGGCGCATCTGACTTTACAGTCTGAGCATGCCTAAGGAATAACTTTGAAGAAAAGGCAAGCATCTATGAGCGCTTCTTTTCCCTTTTCTCAAGCCGAACTCCAGGAACGCTTCGGCGCGGCTCTCATTCCGGAATCGTTCGTCGTCCACGGCCCGGCGGCGTTGTGGCTGGATCGCACCGAGGCCCGCAAGCGGCTGGCAGTCTTGGGTCGAGCGAACGACCAGCTGCTTGCGCATTTTCATGGCGAGCAGCACGACTTCGGCGATGGGTATACATTGAAGCTCTGCCCAACCGATCTGGACAACGGGCGCCGGCTGCGCGCCACGTTGCCCTGGCTCCGACCCAGTCCGATCGGGCTGACTACCTCGGCCGGCTTCGGCGATCGGCTGGGGTTGGCGGCGCCCGGCCATGTGCGCGCACTCCAGCGGGTGCTGCGCGAGGCGCCGGGCAGCACAATCGCGCCGATCTTCGCCCAGCAGTCCATCCGCGAGATAGAGCGTACCGGCAGGTCCCCAGAGGATGTTCTGAACGACGCGACCTGGGGCACCTTCCAGGCTGGCTGGCGCGGAGGGGTCGGCGCTGATGCCGATCACCTCAAAACGCCCGACGATATCGACGCATGCGCGGCGGCCGCCTTCACCTTCTACACCATCGACCCCGGCGCCTATGTGGATAGCGAGGTCGATACCGCGGCACCAGAAGCCGTCCGGCGGAAAGTGACCGGCTTGCCCTGGCAGGAGCTGGAGAGCAGCCAGGCCGATCTGGAGCGGCGCTACGCCGAGCAGCGTATGACCCTGGAGGACCATGAGATCGTCCTCGACAGGCCGGCGACGCTGCGAGCGGCGGCCAAGTATGGCCGGGCGATAGCCCACGTCATGATGATGTATCGCCACCTTGCCTCCAAGGGCATCCCTTTCGAGCTGGAGGTCTCCGTCGACGAGACAGAGACGCCGACGACGCACGGCGAGCATGTCTACATCGCCGGCGAGCTCAAGCGCCTGGGCGTGCGCTGGGTCAGCCTGGCACCCCGCTACATCGGTCATTTCGAGAAGGGTGTGGATTATATAGGCGATCTTGCGGCGCTGCGAGCTGACCTAGCCGGCCATGCGGCGATCGCCCGCGCCCTTGGCCCCTATAAGCTTAGCCTGCACTCCGGATCCGATAAGTTCAGTGTCTACCCGATCATCAACGAGGCCGCGCGCGGGATGGTCCACCTGAAGACGGCCGGGACCAGCTATCTGGAGGCGCTGCGAGTGATTGCGCAGGTCGATATGGCTTTGTTGCGTGAGATCCTGGGGTTTGCGCGCGAGCGCTACGAGCAGGACCGCGCCTCCTACCACGTCTCGGCCGATGTGCGCCGCGTCCCGGCCCCGGCGGACCTGCCCGATGCGCGTCTGCCGGACCTCCTTGAGGATTTTGACGCCCGCCAGGTGCTGCATGTCACGTTCGGCTCGGTGCTGGCGCGCTTTGGAGAGGCGCTCAAGGCAGCGCTGCAAGCGCACGAAGCGGACTACGCCGCGACGCTGGAGCGCCATTTCGTGCGGCATCTCGAGCCATTTGCTCACAGTAGCACATGATCGCCAAAAGGAGAGAGGCACACCATGGCTTTGCAGCGTATTGGCATTATCATGAACGGCGTGACTGGGCGGATGGGCACCAACCAACACCTGATCCGCTCGATCGCGGCCATCCGCAATCAGGGCGGCGTCGCGCTAGCCAACGGCGACACAGCCATGCCCGACCCGATCCTGGTCGGCCGCAGCGAGCACAAGCTGCAGGCGCTCGCCGAGGCGCACGGCGTCGAGCGCTGGAGCACAGATCTGGACGCGTGCCTCGCGGACACTCACGACACGATCTACTTCGACGCTCAGACCACCACGCGCCGTGCCACCGCCGTGCGGGCAGCCATCGCCGCCGGCAAGCACATCTACTGCGAGAAGCCGATCGCCGCCGACCTGGACACCGCGCTGGATCTCGCCCGTCGGGCGCGCGCAGCCGGGGTCAAAAACGGGGTGGTGCAGGACAAACTCTGGCTGCCGGGGCTGCTCAAACTCAAGCGGCTGATCGACGGCAACTTCTTCGGCCGCATCCTGTCGGTGCGCGGCGAGTTCGGCTACTGGGTCTTCGAAGGCGACTGGCAGAGTGCCCAGCGGCCATCCTGGAACTACCGCAAAGAAGACGACGGCGGGATCATCGTCGACATGCTGTGCCATTGGCGCTACGTGCTCGACAACCTGTTCGGCCCGGTGCGGGCTGTCTCGTGTCTGGGCGCGACCCATATCCCCGAGCGTGTAGACGAGAGCGGCCAGCCCTACGCCGCGACCGCGGACGACGCCGCCTACGCGACATTCGAGCTGGAAGGTGGTATCGTCGCACAGATCAACTCCTCCTGGTGCGTGCGGGTGTACCGCGACGAGCTGTTCAGCCTACAGGTCGACGGCACTGAGGGCAGCGCGGTGGCCGGCCTGCGCGAATGCCGGGCGCAGCATCGCGCGAACACACCCAGGGCGATCTGGAACCCCGACATCCCAAACCCGATCGATTTCTGGGATACATGGCTGGAAGTGCCCGACAACGCGGTGTTCGACAACGCATTCAAGGTCCAATGGGAGCTGTTTCTGAAGCATGTGGCCGCCGACGCGCCGTTCCGCTGGGATCTGCTGGAGGGCGCAAAGGGTGTCCAGCTGGCCGAGCTAGGGCTGCGCTCGTGGCGCGAGCGGCGCTGGCTAGATGTGCCCGAGCTGAGGCTGTGACAAGATGACAAGATGACAAGATGACGATCGATTATCATCTTGTCATCTTGTCATCTTGTCAGAAGATGGAGCTAAACATATGCCGATCTCGCTCAATTTGCCGCGCGCGGACGGCACGCTGGCGCCCTACACCCTCGGCCCGCCGGCCGACTTCGCGCCGCCCCCTGAGCCGTTGCGTAGCCGGGTGGCCTTCGCAGCGGCGCATGTCGTGTGCGACCCGCTGGCGAATGTCAACCCGACGCTGGATGTCGCGCTCGACTGGGAGGCGACGCTGGCCTACCGCCAACACCTCTGGTCGTTTGGGTTCGCCGTCGCCGAAGCGATGGACACGGCGCAGCGGGGTATGGGCCTCGACTGGGCCACGACACAGGATCTGATCCGCCGCTCGCTGGCCGAGGCGCGCGCGGTGGGCGGCCGGATCGCCTGCGGCGCCGGCACCGACCACCTCGCGCCCGGCCCGGATGTGACGCTCGACGACGTCGAAGCCGCCTATGAGGCGCAGGTGGGCTTCGTCGAAGGGCTTGGCGGCCAGGTGATCCTGATGGCCAGCCGCGCGCTGGCGGCGTGCGCACGCGGGCCAGACGACTACGCGCGCGTCTACGACCGCATCCTGTCGCAGGTGCACCAGCCGGTGATCGTCCACTGGCTCGGCGATATGTTCGACCCGCAGCTGAGTGGCTACTGGGGCTCGCGCGACCTCGACGCCGCGATGGACGTATGTCTGCACATCCTACGCGACCACGCAGCCAAGATCGACGGCATCAAGATCTCGCTGTTCGACGCCGAGCGCGAAATCGCCATGCGCCGCCGCTTGCCCGCGGGCGTCAAGATGTATACCGGCGACGACTTCAACTACCCTCAACTCATCCGCGGCGACGACCAGGGCTACAGTCACGCGCTGCTGGGCATCTTCGACGCGATCGCCCCCGCGGCATCCGCAGCGCTGCAGGCGCTCGATGCCGACGATATCCAGCGGTACGATCGCATTCTGGCGCCGACGGTGCCGCTCTCGCGCCATATCTTTCAGGCGCCGACATACTACTACAAGACCGGCGTGGTCTTTCTGGCCTACCTGAACGACCACCAGAGGCATTTTCGGATGGTCGGCGGCCATGAGAGCGCGCGCTCGGTGGTTCACCTGGCCGAGCTGTTGGTGCTGGCCGACCGCGCCGGCCTGCTGCGCGACCCGGAGCTGGCCGCCGAACGAATGCGGCGCTATCTGGCGCTGGCGGGGGTTGAGTAACCAGCGGAGATTCGCCCAGAGGGCACCCGATTGGAGATTAGAGATTAATATTACAACGAGAGTTGCGAGGTCTGGAGGGCAAAGCCCTCCAGATTCCATCCACAGTGGGGGTGCGAGGGGCGGCAAAGCCGCCCCTCGCACCCCCACCGAATAGGGTTTTCGGGGGCCTCTGGCCCCCGAACCCCCACTCGGAAGTAAAGTCTCGTTGTAGTGTTAGGATGTCGCGATCAATCTACAATCTCTAATCTCTAATCTCAAAAGGGGATACGATGGAGCCATTCACTGACATCGCTCGTCTGAGCCTCAACCAGGCGACAACCCAGCGCTGGAGCCTGCGCGAGGCGGTCGAGGGCTGCGCACGGGCGGGCATCCCGGCGATCGGTATCTGGCGCGATAAGCTGGCCGAGTCCGGGCTGGAGCAGGCCTCGCGGCACCTGCGCGACTCCGGGCTGCTTGTGTCGAGCCTGTGCCGTGGCGGCATGTTTCCCGCTGCGACCTCTGCCGAGCGCCAGGCGCGGATTGAGGAGAACCGGCGCGCGGTCGACGAAGCGGCTGCGCTCGGCGCCGACGTACTGGTGCTGGTGTGTGGCCCCGCGCCCAACAAAGATATCGTGGCGGCGCGGGCTATGGTGCGCGAGGGGATCGCTGCGGTGCTGCCTTATGCCCAGGAGCGCGGCGTACGGCTGGGCATCGAGCCGCTGCACCCCATGTTCGCCGGCGACCGATCGGTTATCACGACGCTCGCGGAGGCCAACGCGCTGGTCGAGGCGTTCGCCACACCATCCCTGGGCGTCGTCGCCGACGTGTATCATGTTTGGTGGGACCCCGACCTCTACACACAGATCGCCCGCGCCAAAGGGCACATCCTTGGCTTTCATGTGAACGACTGGCTGGCGCCGCCCCCCGATCACCTGCGCGGGCGCGGGATGATGGGCGACGGCGTGATCGAACTGCGCCGTATCCGCGCCGCAGTCGACGCGGCCAGCTACGCAGGCCCAATCGAGGTCGAGATTTTCAACCAGGCGATCTGGGATATGCCTGGTGATGAAGTGCTGGCGCTCATATGTGAGCGCTACCTTGGCTGTGTCTAGCTCAGCGTCTACCGCGCGAATTTAGAGACACGAGACAGCGTGCTCTTGTGGCTTGTCGTCTGTCTGTTGTCTATTGTCTCGCGTCTCCTTCACACCCCGCTAAACGCGCTGAAGCCGCCGTCGACGGGCACGACCACGCCGTTGACAAAGCTGGCGCCGGGGCCGCATAGCCAGATCAACGTGCTGATCAACTCTTTGGGATCGCCGAAGCGGCCAGCTGGCGTGTGGTCGATGATCGTCTGGCCGCGAGCCGTCAGTGTGCCGTCGTCGTTGAGCAGCAGCGCGCGGTTCTGCTCGCCGATGAAGAAGCCGGGCGCGATCGCGTTCACTCGTAGGCCGGCAGCACAGGAGCGTGCCAGCTCCACCGCCAGCCAGCGTGTAGCGTTCTCGACCGCGGCCTTGGCCACGCCGTAGCCGACCACGCGGGTCATTGCCTGCTGAGCCGCCATCGACGAGATGTTGACGATGCAGCCGCGCCGCGCGTGCGCCATCGCTGCCCCAAAGATCTGGCTGGGGAGCAGGGTGCCGTGGAGGTTCAGGGCGATCACCTGGTCGAGTCCTTCGACGGGTAGGTCGAAGAACGATCGCCCCGGGTTCAGTGTAGCCGAAGGCATATTGCCACCCGCAGCGTTCACGAGTATATCGATCCGACCCCACTGCCCCAACACGGCCTCGCGCGCCGCCTCAAGCTGGCCACGGTCGAGCACATCGGCGG
>DATFXE010000512.1:0-3921 GCA_035258585.1 Roseiflexaceae bacterium
CTGCATAAGCAGCTAAAGATGGCTGCTGGGGAGGTCTGGAGGGCCGAAGGCCCTCCAGACCTCCCCAGTGGTGGGGTGTGGGGCGGCGAAGCCGCCCCACACCCCACCACAAAGTTTAGCTATTTGTGCAGCGCTCAGTAATAGCGCTTGTCAGCCTGCCCGCGCTGGTGTATGATGACAGCGTTAACATTATAGCGGTGTATGTTGCCATTGTCAACATACGTGGGGCATTTTACGTGGGCAGAGGCAACTCGAATCCGACCACTCAGGCGGCGAAGCGCTACCATCATGGCGATCTGCGCAATGCGCTGATCCAGGCCGGGAAGGCCCTCCTGGCGCAAGAAGGTATCGCCGGCCTCGACTTACGCAAGGTCGCGCGCGCCGCCGGCGTCAGCCACGCCGCGCCATACCGCCACTTTGCCGACAAACAGGCGCTGCTCGCGGCGATCGCCGAGGATGGCTTCTACCAGCTGGCATCGCGGATAGATGCCGCGATCGAGCAGGCGCCATCCAGTGCGAGCGATCAGCTGGAGCAGCTGGCGCATGCCTACATTCGATTCGCCCTCGATCACCCGGCGCATATGCGCGAGATGCTCAGCGGGCTGACAGTCCAGCGCGCCGCGTATCCGGCGCTCCACGCGGCGGCCAAACAAGCGTTTCAGCGCGTGGTGCAGATCGTCGCGCGTGGGCAGGCGCGTAGCGAGATCGTGCTGGGCGACCCGGCCAGCCTCTCGATGGTGGCGTGGACACAGATCCACGGGATTGCCATGCTGCTGATCGAAGATCAGCTCCCAGGGGTGAAGGGCGACGACCGGGCCATCGCACGGCTGATCGCCGATTGCATGCACACGCTCTACGCTGGGCTGGGCCGCCGAGCGAGCGACTGATATGCATATTCTTCAAATCTACAAAGACTACTTTCCTGTCCTCGGCGGCATCGAGAACCACGTGCGCGACCTGAGTGAAGCCCTGGCCGCACGCGGGCATCGTGTCACCGTCCTGGTCACCAGCCTCAACCGACACACCATGACCGAGCAGCCGCGCCCAGGGCTGACGGTGATCAAGGCGGCACGCGCGCTGCATCTGGCCTCGACGCCGTTGAGCTTGGCGATGCCGCGCATCGCTCGCGACTTGCGCCCCGACGTGGTGCACCTGCACTTTCCCTACCCGCCGGGCGACCTGGCGGCCATGGCGCTGCCCGATCGGGTCCCGTTGGTCATGACGTATCACAGTGATATCGTGCGCCAGCGCGCCTTGCTGCGAGTCTATCGCCCATTGATGGAGCTGACGCTGCGCCGTGCCGCCCGCATTCTGCCGACCAGCCCGAACTACTTGGTCTCGTCGCCGTTTCTGCGCCGCCACGCCGCGCGCTGCACCGTGGTGCCGCTCGGCATCGACGCCGATCGCTTTGCGCGCGCCGACCCGCGGCGCATCGCAGCAACCCGCGCCCGTTACAATGCGCCGCTGCTGCTGTTCGTCGGCCGGCTGCGCTACTACAAAGGGCTGCACATCCTGCTCGACGCGATGCCCGGCGTACGCGGCCAGCTGCTGATCGGCGGCGAGGGGCCTGAGCGCGAGCGGCTGGAGCGTCAGGCCGCGCAGCTCGGCGTCGCCGAGCGAGTCCATTTTCTGGGCGACATCCCCGACGAAGAACTGCCGGTCCTGTTTCAATCCGCCGATGTATTTGTGATGCCGGCGCACCTGCGCGCCGAAGCGCTCGGGCTAGCCCAGATCGAGGCGCTCGCCAGCGGCCTGCCATGCGTCAGCACCGAGCTTGGCACCGGCACCAGCTTCGCAAACCGCCACGGCGAGACGGGCCTGGTCATCGCGCCCGGCGATGTGCCCGCACTTACGGCTGCGCTCAACTCGCTGCTGGCCGATGCCGAGCTGCGCGCGCGCTTCGGCGCCGCCGGACGTCGGCGCGTCGCCGCGCTATTCACGCGCGCGCATATGGTCGACTCGGTCGAGATGATCTATCGCGATGTGCTAACTGCACATTAGATCATGGCGGTTTCGCTCAAAAATTGGTTACTGCCACGAAAGGCCGGTCTGCTATACTCGCATACATAGTGGGGTTGACTCAACTCTCACAGGGCGTAAGAGTTGCCTGTTTGCACCATTTGACGTGCGCCCTAAATCTGCGATTTTGCAATTGGAGCCAGATTCATGCAGCGTATTGCCGTCTCTCTCAGCGCCTTTGCCCTGCTCTTTGTCATGATGGTTAACATCGCGCTGTTCGTCCAGAACAACCGGCTGCGCCAGCAGATTGGCGCAGCCCCGGCGCAGCTCCAGCCCACTCAGGCCGCCCAGAGCCAGGTCAACCCCGATCAGCTCGCCGAGCTACAGCAGCAACTGGCCCGCTCCGAGCAGGATCGCATCAAAGCCACCCGTGATGCCACCAGTGTGCGCGGCCAGCTCGCCCAGCTCCAATCTGCCGCGCAGGAGCGCGATACGCTCAAAACCCAGGTCCAATCGCTTCAGCAGGAAAACCAGCAGCTGAAAATGCAGGTGAATAATCTGCAGACGATGAATACAATCAACGGCCAGGTCGCGCCGTTGCGTGGCCTGACGCCGCTGACGAACGTGCCGCGCGATTTCATGAACCATGACCAGCTGCGAACCTACTTCAGCCAGGCTCTGGCGCGCGAATGGTCGCCCGAAGCCGAGCAGCAGGAGCGCGCCGTGTTACAAGCGCTCGATATGGACACCGGCGCCACCAACCTACGCCAAGCCCAGATCGACAGCCTGGTCAAGAGTGTGCTGGGCTTCTACAACCAGAACAGTAAACAGCTCATTATTGTGACGGAGCACGGTCAGATGGGTGTGCGCGACAAGATCACCTACGCGCATGAGTTCACCCATAGCTTGCAGGATCAGCATTACGATCTGACGGCGCTGTTCGCGCGCGCCGAGGGCAACTCCGATTATCAGATGGCGCTCAAAGGGCTGGTGGAGGGCGACGCGACGCTGACCATGGGGCTGTACGCACGCAAGAATCTAACCGCCATGGATATCGCGAACTACCGGATCGAGCAATTTCAGAGCATCGATCTCTCCGGCGCGCTGATGGGCGGCGGCGGACCGCTGGTCGAGTCGGCGGCGTACTTCCCGTACCAGGAGGGCGCGGAGTTTGTCGCGCTGTTGTATCAGGAAGGCGGCTGGAGCACTGTCGATGCCGCGTACAAAAACCCGCCGCGCTCGACCGAGCAAGTGCTGCATCCCGAGCGCTACTTCGGGGGCGACATGCCGCTGAACGTCCAGCTGCCGCGATTGCGACTGGCTGGCTGGCACACAATCGCCGAAGACACACTGGGCGAACTATACCTGCGCATTTATCTCGAGCATGAGCTGGATTTCGAGCAGGCCATCCCAGCCGCCCAGGGTTGGGGCGGCGACCGCTACCAGGTGCTCGGGGACGATCAGGGCCATCTGGCGTTGGCGCTCCAGACTGCCTGGGATAGCCCGTCCGACGCGCGCGAGTTCTTCGATACCTATAGCGCCTTCGTGGTGGCGCTGGCTGGCGGCAACCCACAGGTGCTCCAGGCCGATGCCACCCACATGCGCTGGCAACTCGCCGGCAGACAGTTCTATGTGCGTCTCGCCGGCCATCAGGTACTCGCACTCCACGCGCCCGACACAACGACACTTGATGGGCTGATTGCTCAGTTCAAGGGCTTTTAATTACAGGACCTACGCGGTGGAGGGGTTTGGGGAGGCCGGGTGCCCACACCCAGAGGGGGAACGGCGTCTCCCCAAGGTCTTCTTTTTCTGGCTCACTACGGCGGCCGGGTACCCTCTGGGTGTCGCCGTAGTGAGCCAGAAAAAGATTCTTGGAGGGCTTACAGCCCTCGGGTACCCTCTGGGTGACCTCCCCCTCAATGGAAGACCGCGTAAGTCCTGTTAATTATGTCTTATAGCTAG
>DATFXE010000513.1:0-2322 GCA_035258585.1 Roseiflexaceae bacterium
CGCCAGAGACCGAGCCGACACTCTCGCCGCCGATTAGCATGTGCGCCATTGCTCTCCCTCCTCCGGCTGCGAATGCTATCGAGGGTCAGGGGTCAGGGCCAGGACCCCTGACCCTGAACCTGACCCCTGCTCCCTGAACCCTGACCCTCACCAGGGGGGCATGTTGCCCCAGCTGTTGATGTAGGTGGTCTGGGCGGCGGGGAGCCGCTGAGTCGGGCCGAAGCGGCCCCGCGGATAGCCCAGCGGAATGCACAGATGGAAATCGACCTCGGGCGGGACGCCAAGTAGCTGGTAGACGCGCTCCATCACGCACGCGTGCAGCGTGGTCGGCACTGAACCGATGCCGAGGGCCCGCGCAGCCAGCATCAGGTTCTGAGCCGGCGGAATGACTGAGCTCGCGGCTCCTTTCACAGTGCTGAAGGCAAGCACGATGCACGGCACGTCTTTGATCTCCTCCGCCAGCAATGCGGCGGAGCGCGGTACCCGCTCGCCCTCAGGGATATCTTCGCGCGTTGTCCATGGGCGGCCTTCGTCGCGCCGTTTGGCCCACCATGCTTCGCCGTACAGCGCACCGAACTGCTGGATCAGGTCGCGGTCAGTCAGGACCAGAAAACGCGCCGGTTGACGGTTCCCGCCACTGGGCGCCTTGACAGCCGCCTCGATGATGACCCGCAGGTCGTCCATGGGAATGGGATCCGGCCGAAAACGACGGATCGAACGCTGTGAGTACATCGCTTCCCCAATGGGCATGCTGAGTCGGGCGCTATCCATGGGCTGCATGGTATGAGTGGGAGGACCATGCATATTCGCGATCTGCTGCTGGACGCCTTCGGTCGCATCGACGAGGAAGTACGCCGAACGCTCGAAGGACTTGACAAAGACCAGCTGAGCTTCCGCCCCAACGAGCAGTCGAACTCGATCGCCTGGCTAGCGTGGCACCTGACGCGCGTGCAGGACGATCACATGTCCGATCTGGCCGGCCGACCTCAAGCATGGCTGGCCGAGGGCTGGCACGCCAGGTTTGACAAGCCGGCGAACGCCGGCGATACGGGCTTCGGCGATTCCCCGGGGGATGTAGCCGCCCTCCGACCCGAAAGCGCGCAAGTGCTGGTCGACTATTTCACCGTTGTCCATCAGCGATCGCTGGAGTACTTGCGCGGGCTCGAACCGAGCGACCTCGATCGAGAGCTGGATGAACCGTGGGACCCGCCGGTAACTGTCGGCGTGCGGCTGGTGAGCGTGATCGCCGATTGTCTCCAGCACGTGGGCCAGATGGCTTACATCCGTGGCCTGATCGAGAATCGCCACTGGCTGCCATACTGATGACCGAAGCCGGCGCGTGGCGGGTGATCCTGCGCGGTGTCGGCGTGATCTTCGCGCTCGTCGTGATGGTGTTCCTCATCACCGAGCTGCGCAGCCTTCTGGTCCAGCTGGCGCTGGCCGTGCTGCTGGCAGCGGCAGCCAATCCGATCGTCGAATGGATGACTACTTCGGAGCAGGCGCTCGGGTGGCGTTGGCGGCCGCCGCGCGGCCTGGCGGCGCTGCTGGTGTTCGTCGCCGGATTGCTCGTGCTGGTTCTCGGCGCGGTGGTCGTGCTAGCGACGGTGGGGCCCGATGTTTCGACCCTTGCCGCCAGCTCACCGCTGTATGTCACACAAGCGCAGGCCGCCATCCAGGCCGCGGCCGCCAGCAATCCTGAGCTGGCCGCCCGGTTCAGCGGCGCGGTGCCCTCGTTGCAGGACATCATGGCCGGCGCGATCGCTGTGCTCGCGCAGGCGCCGCGACTCCTGAGCGTGGCAACCGGCGTGCTCGGCGGTGTGGTCTACCTCCTGTTCACGCTCATCCTGGCGCTTTATCTGACGATCGACGGCGACCGCATCCGCCGCTACCTCATCCAGCTCTTGCCGTACGACCGCCAGGAGCAGGCGCTGGCAGTGACTGAGCGCATCGGCGAACGCCTTGGCGCCTGGGCGCGTGGCGAAGCGGTGCTCGGCCTGATTATCGGCGTGTTGACGTGGCTGGCCGCGTTGATCCTCGGGCTTCCGTATGCTGGTGCGCTCGCGCTGATCGCGGCGGTGGGCGAGCTTGTTCCCAACCTCGGGCCGTTTATCGCGGCGGTCCCGCTGGTCGTGGTTGGATTCATCGCGTCGCCGACACAAGGGTTGCTGGCGCTGGGCGTGGCGGTGCTGATTCAGCAGCTCGAGAACAACCTGATCGCGCCACGGGTCATGTCACGAGCTGTTGACATTCACCCGGTTGCGGTGATCGTGGCGATCCTGGCGGGTAACGAGCTGCTGGGGATCATGGGTGCGGTGCTGGCGG
>DATFXE010000514.1:0-21192 GCA_035258585.1 Roseiflexaceae bacterium
ACCTGCGGAAACTCCAGCTCCCAGTGGAAGAAACCCGCTTCGGCGGCCAGGCCATTGGCGGCGCCAATCAGGTCGGCGCGGACGGCGCGCGGGTTGCGCTCGTAGTCGGCCAGCGTCGCGGTGGTCGGAATGCGCGGCGCGTTCTCGGGTGTGAGCGGCTGGAAGAACGCGGCGGTCCACAGGTTGAAGCGCGTCAGCTCGGCCTCGGCCTCGGCGCGCACCTGGCGGTAGCGGGCGGCCTTGGCTCGCACCTCGTTCACCGAGCCGGCGGTCATCTCATCGAGTTTGCGCAGGGCGTCGGCCAGTGTCGCGCCGTCGTCGGCGGGCGCGTCGAACAGGCTGCGCTGGTCGTAGCCGAGCAGGTAGCGCTCACGCTCGGCCTTGTTGCGCTTCTTGATGCTGGCGGCGGTCGCCTTGTCGTCGCCCGTCACCGGCTTGTAGGCGTCGTCGGGGATGCCCTGCGCCACCAGCGCGCGGGTCGCACCGATCAGCGAATTGCCCTGCTTGATGTGGTGGTCGAGGAAGTTGAGCGGCATGCCGGCGTTGTGGCCCTCGATCCACAGCGCCAGCTTGCACAGGTCCACCGCCAGCGGGTTGAGGTCGACACCGTAGATGCAGTGCTGGATGACGTCGCGCACAGCCCGGCGGAACTGCGCCGGTGTTGGCTGCTCCTCGCCCGAGCGCACCTTCGCCAGCTCGCGTCCCAGCCGGCGGGCGGCGGCCAACAGGAAGTGACCCGAGCCGCAGGCGGGGTCGCAGACTTTGATCGAGAGTAGCGCCTGCTCCAGTGACTGAGAACCGAGAACCGAGAACCGAGAACCACCCCCCGGTTCTTGGTTCTTGGTTCTCGGTTCTTGCGCGGCCTTAAGCCGCTCCTCGATCACCGGCACCAGGGCGCTCTTGATCAGCTCCTGCACCAACTCGGGGCGCGTGTAGTAGCTGCCGGTGGTCTTGCGTTCGGTGCCCGTCACCAGATCGAAGCTGGCCCCGCCCGCGCTGACCACTGGGCGGTAGTCGAGCAGCGACTCGTACACGCTGCCCAACTCCTCGACGTCCAGCGCGCCGTAGTTGACCCGGCGCAGCGCCTTGCTCTCCTTCTCGCGGTACAGCGAGAGCGCGCGGATGGCGCCCAGCAGCTCGGCGTTGCGCAGGCGCTGGCCTTCCAGGTCGGCGATCGCCTCCGGGCCGAACAGGTCGCCGTCGAGCGGCGCCAGGCCGAGCAAGCGCGGGTTCTGCTCATCGCTGCCCTCCAGCAGCCGGAAGGTCGTCTGTAATCCCATCCACAGGTCGTCGTAGGGGCCGCGACCGATGCCGGGCTGCTCGGCCAGCCGGCGCAGCCGCGCGAGGGAGTAGTGGTCGTAGTAGATCTTCAGCCGATCGGAGACCGACGGGCCGCGCACAAGCGACGACAGCAGCGCGTCGAACGACTGCACGCTGGTAACCTCGAATGGATCGTCCTCGGTAGTCGTCAGGCGGCGGGTGCCGGTGGCGATCAGGCCGCGCTCCTCGGCGACCATCAGGAACAGCAGGCGGTAGACCAGCTTGAGCAGCTGGCGATAGTAGGCCAGCGGCGTCAGCTTGCCCGCCTCCAGCTTGGCGCGCAGCGCGGCGTTGGCCGGGTGCTCCAGCAGGCCGTTGCCGAGCGTCTTGAGCGCGACCTCGACGCCGTCGCGCAGCTTCTCGCGCACACGCCCGCCGGTCTCGACCGCCTGCTGGTGGTACTTCTCCAGCAGGCAGCTCGAGGCATCCGTGCTGTCGTGCGGCAGGCGCGAACGGTGGATCAGGCGGTAGAGCAGCGCGAACTCGCTGAACTTCTCGCCCTCGAACATCGCGCGCAGATCGAACTCCACGTAGGTCGGCCGAGTGAAGCGCGATGAGTCGCGCAGCAGGCGCAGCCGCTCGCCATTGGTCACAATGCCCCAGAGGTGCTCGGTCGAGTTGAGATACTCCTGGAGCAGCGCGTGCGGCGAGAGGCGCGGCCGGCCGGAGGGCGGGCGGGCGTCCAGGCTGGTGCGAATACCCTCGATATGCACAGGCGGCGCATCGTCGTGCTGGCCGGCGCGGTGCGAGATCGCGTAGCTGCGCCCTTCGACCGTGTAGGCGCCGGCGTTGAAGGCCGGCTGGTAGCCCAGCACATCCAGCAGCGGCAACACCCAACGCTGGCGCGTCACCGAGGTGGCCGGGTCGCCCTCGCGCAGGTCTTCGACGTAGGTCTTGAACAGCATCCAATGGCCGCGCGCCGCCTGCCAGGCCGCCGCGATGCGGTCGCTCAGGTTGCGGCCGCGCTCCAGCCCGAAGTCCTCGGGACGCTGGCCGGTCAGCTCCTCATTCGCGATCGCGTCGAGAGTATCGGCGGGCAGCAGGCCGCCCTCGGTGATGATGGTCGTATAGGTCATTGGATGTGTCTCGTTGTATGCGTATGATAGGCTACGAACAGCAATGTCATTCTGACCGAAGGGAAGAATCTCACAGGTGGCTGCGGTGTGTTTGTAGCAGGTTTTCGATAAAGGCACGCTCGGCTGCATCCATTGCTCGCTCCTTGAAGAATGGCACATCGTCGTTCGGCGGGTTTTACAGCAGATTGCAAAACAATTGAGCATGCATAGGCGAGAAACGCATTGTAGCGCGTAGAACGCAACTGCTTACTGCCTCCTGCCGACTGCTAACTGCTATAGACATCTAGCAAATTGCTGCCGCTCGCTCCTGACTGGCAATCCTCGAAGTTTGCCAGATCCTACGGCTATCCTACCAACGCTATAAATGTTGGATCCGCCCGTAGTGCGTCAAAATCGGGATCGCTGCTGGCCGCTTCACGCCAGGTTGGCTTCAAGTCGATCGCCCGCCGCAGCCGCTGCAGTGCGCTGTCCAGCTGGCCCTGGCGCGCGTAGATAGAGGCCGCGTTGTAGATCGATCGCGAGTCGTTCGGCGTGAGCTGCAACAACTGCTCTAAATCCGCCAGCGCGCCCGCCAGGTCGCCAGCCTGCAGCTTGGCGTCGGCGAAGTGCGCCAGCGCGATCGGATAATCGGGCTGGATCGCAACCGCGCCCCGATAATCCGCCAGCGCGCCAAGCATATCGCCACTAGCCTGCTTCACATATCCACGGCAGTTGAGCGTGAATGGGTTGTGTGGGTCGAGCGCTACGGCCTGTTCGCTGCTCGCCAGCGCCGCGCGCAGATCCGGTAGGGCGACATAGGCATACGCGCACAGACCAACGATGCCGGCATCGTTGGGCTTCAGTCGCAGCGCCTGCTCGAAATCGGCCAGCGCTCCGCGCGGATCGTGCTGCTGCTGCTTCTGCCGCCCGCTGTCGATCAGCGGCTGCACTTCGGCTTCAGTCGCCTGCTGTGTCAGAACTTCGAGATCGAACCCTTCTTTGCGAATACGGATATCGTAGAACAGCGCCGTGAACACGGCCACCTGGAATGGCAGCGCCAGTGCCTCGAGCACTTGCGACGTCATGGAGGTGACATTTGTGAGTATTCCGGCAATCCAGTCCCAGCCGCTCAAGGCCAGGATCAGCCTAACAAGCGCGGACGGCAATCCGATCAGCAACCCTATCAGCGCGCTGCTCGCCAGCGCGACCACCACCACGCGCCAGAACCAGCCGCTGGTCAGGTTCCAGCTGCGTCCAAGGCTCGCGAAAGAGGAACGGCGTTCCAGCATTACAGCCTGCGGCGCCAGCAGAAACCGCGCGCTCAGCAGCACCGCCAGGAGGTCGATGAGCAGGCTGCGCCCCAATAACTCCAAGATATCAAGCGTCGTCGCGAGAGGCGGCGGCGTCCCTTGCAGCAGCGCCGCGACAAGTGGCGCCGCGATCCGCATGCCGCGCGCCACCATCGCGCTCTGCAGGTCGAGCGGCAGTATCAGCAGCACGGCAGGGATGAGCGCGATCTCACGCCCCAGCCCGCGCGTGCGGCCCGGCAGCGACGCGCCAAACGGCCCCAGGTAGCTTCGCGCCGCTGTATTCACCAGGATGCCGGTCAGCAGCACCCGCGCTACGAAGTACAGCAGTACATTATCGGCAAATAGTGCGATCAAGTCGAGCGGGTCGATCGATGTGCGCAGCAGCCCGATGGCGCTGAGCAGCGCTTCGGAGCGGAGCGGCGAGAGCTGCAGCCAATCAACACCGCCCACTGCATCGCGTCCATACAGCGCACGCAAGATAGACATCGTGACGAGCACGGAGGCGACTGCGCTGACAAATGTGCGGAAGTTAGCGCGGTATAGCTGCCAGGCGCTGTCGAGCACTTCGGCAATCGACAGGCGACGGAGCGGCGCTGTGCCGCGCCATGATTCTTGTGATGGCGGGGATGGGTTGGCCATTATGTCACCGGCAACAGCACATACACCCCAAGCACATCCGGCGGTGTGCGTGGCGTCACGGTTACTTTCCCGCCCGTCGTCGCGCCGCGCACGCGCTGATGCGACTCGCGCAACCGAGCCGCGCGTTGCTGGGCGATGTCGTTCAGCGCATCTCCCATCCCGCCGAGCTGATCGAGTGCCGACTGCACGCCCAACGACCGCTCGTCGCGGGTCACGTTCGCGGATGGCTGCGCCGTCGCCAGCAGCTCCAGCGCGGCTGGCTCGTCCAGCCACTGCACCACACCGCCGCCACGGGTGTAGCCGACGACCACCAATTCCTCGGCCAGCGTCTGGGCAGCTTGGCGCGGGCTCTCGATCAGCATGCGCACGCGCAGCAGCAGCAGCACCGTGCGCCTGGCCACCGCGGCCGTGCGGACAAGCCCGCAGCGCGCCGCCAGCGGTGTGCCACTCTCAGGCGTGAGGGCGGTTTCCAGCAGGTAATCAGCCAGCGCGGTCGTCAGCGGATGGTTGCGCCCGATCAGCTCGACGCCCTGCAGCGCCGGCTCGTCGAATACGAGTCGCAGCAGATCCGCCTCGGCGCCTTTGGGCTGGCGCGGCAGCAGCGGCGCGAGGCGCTCTCTAATCGTCTGCGGCAGCGGCCCGAGCGGCAGCAAAAGGTGTTTGCGCTCCGCGCGCAGCGGCGCGCCGAACCGCGCGCAGGCCTCGTGGACGAAGCGCTGCACCGCGGCTGCGTCGCCCAACACCGCGTCGCTCTCCTCCAGCTCGCGCGCGACCTCCTCGGGCTTGATCCGCCGCTGAGCAAACCGGGTGCGGCTCTCCTTCTCGCGCTCGACCGCCCGATTCCACGCACGTTCGACCTGCTGAACCTGCTCGTCTGCGTCGAGCATGGTCGACTGTTCATGGGTGTCGAACAGCGATAGTTGGCGCGGCGCCGGCTGGAACAGTGAGGCGATCAGGGTCTCGACCACCGTGCCGCTATCGATCGGGAGCGGTACGCTGATGCCGAGTGAGCGGTGAATGCTGACGGCCTTGCGCAGCAGCACCTTCATCACCGCCTCGTCCATCGGGTTATCCTGGCCGTACAGCAGCACCGTGCGCACGCGCGCGGCCGGCTGGCCGTAGCGGTCGACCCGGCCCTCGCGCTGCTCCAGCCGGTTCGGGTTCCAGGGCAGGTCATAGTGAATCACCGCGTCGAACGCCTGCTGGAGGTTGATGCCCTCGCTCAGGCAGTCGGTCGCGACCAGCACGCGCCGCGGGTTGCGCTCCAGCTCGGCAATCAGCGCCTCGCGCTCCTCTTCCGAGCGCTCGCCGGTCACGCCTACGACACGCAGATCGTTGCCGTATCCTTTGAGCCGGCTGCCCAGGTCGGCGGCCAGGTAGTTCGCAGTCGCGATATAGCGACAATACACGATCGGGTTGAACCCAGCGCGCAGCAATTCCTCGACGACTGGCACGAGCGCCAGCAGCTTGGGGTCGCCGCCGCCCTCGAGCTGCGCGGCACGCTCGGCGAAGCGCCGCAGGCGCGCACGCTCGCTGGTCGGGCTGCCCTGCTCGACGACATGGCCCGGCTCGAGATCCTGGGCCGCCTCCTGCTCGGTCGGGTCGTAGACATAGCCGCTGAACAGGTCGTCGCTGCCCAGTTCATCATCGCCCGCCAGCGCCTCGTCAGACCCCGCGCGCATTTGGAGCGCCTTGGCAGCCGCGGCCGGGCTGCTCATCACGCAGCGCAGCAGCGCCAACGCGGCCCAGTAGCGTGCGCGCTGCCGCACGCGCGAGCCGCTCGTATCGCGCACGAGCTCGCGTGTGAAGTCGTACACGTCCTCGAACAGCTTGCGATACTCGGAGGCGCGCGCCAGCTGGTAGGTCACCTCGGCCGACTCGCGCGCAGGGAATGGCGTATCTTCGCCGAGCCAGCGCGCGACGTCGCCGCGCCGACGCTGCACGAAGTGCCGCGCCAGCTCGTCGCGCTCGGCTTCGGCCAGCCGGCCAACGTCGAGCTGTCCAAAATGTGGCGCGAGCAGCCTGAGCAGCGAGCGAAAGGCATCCTCGATCCCGCTATGGGGCGTGGCGGTCAGGAGTAGCATGTGGCGATCAGGACGCCCGGACAGCTCGCGCACTAACTCGTAGCGCTGCTGCTGGGTTCCGCGCCCGCTCGCGTCCGTCGCGCTGTGGGCCTCGTCGACGATCACCAGCTCAGGACAGGCGCGCAGGAAGCTATCGCGCCGCCGGTCGCTCTTCACGTAATCGATGCTTGTGACAGTGAACGGGAAGTACTCGAAGATGCTGACATCGCCGCGCGGCAAGGCACGCTCGAGCGCGGCGGCGGTGCTGGAGCGCACCACCACCGCGTCGATCGCGAACTTGGCGGCCAGCTCACGCTGCCATTGATCGCACAGGTGTGGTGGGCACAGCACCGTCAGGCGGCGAATCTCGCCGCGGTCGAGCAGCTCGCGCACGATCAGCCCGGCCTCGATCGTCTTGCCAACACCGACGTCATCGGCGATCAGCAGCCGCACCGGGTCGAGCCTGAGCGCCATGATCAGCGGCACCAGCTGATACGGGCGCGGGCGAATGCCCAGCCGCCCGAGCGAGCGGAACGGCCCGGCGCCGCTGCGCAAGGTCAGGCGCGCGGCATCGCGCAGCAGCCGGCCAGACACGAAATCGCCGGCGTGATCCGGATCGGGCGGCGCAAAGGCAGCCGGCTGTACGGCGCTGCCTTCGAGCGGCAGGTAGATCCCACAGGTCTCGGCCTCAATGCCACCAAGTGGTCGCAGGAGCAACACCTCGTCTTCATCGGAGGGTAGCACCACCCACTCGCGGCCGCGGGTGTGAACGATCGAGCCGATCTCAAACTTCGGCATAGCTCTCTCCTGGCACGCAGGTAGGTACAGATTCTAAGGCATGTTTCAATTCGAACACAATCAGCTTGGCAGTTGGGGAGGTGTGGAGGGGCCTTCGGCCCCTCCAAACCCCCACCCAAAGTGTAAAGTACGTTTGAACCATGCCTAAGGCCATCATCATATCCCTTGTTTCCAGAACCCAGCTCGCTCAAGCTGCGGTCCAATCTCCACCTCCGGTCGCACCAGCAGTACAGTATTGCCGGCATCCTCCAGATCGTCGCGCATCGCCGCGACCAACTCGCCGGGCTCGGGGCAGAGAACGAAGGCCCGTTCGCCGTAGCGCAGGTGCGGCCGGTGGCCCAAGATGTCGGGCAATACGGCATCCGGCTCGCGACCGCCGTGGCTGCGAATGTATGCCAGCACGCGCTGCCCGGCTGGGCCGAGCGCGGTAGCATCGGGATCGAACCCTCCATTGGTGGGCGAATCGACCGCGGTTGCCCGACCGGATCCATCGATCGAGCGATGGCCGTTCTGCATTACCTGCGCCTGGGAAAGCTCGAACAGTATCGATTGGATGGCGCGCCGGTTGATCGCCGCGTGGTAGGGCTGGTTGCTGTACGAGAGTAAGCAGCGATAGCATGCCCGCGTGCATGTGTGCTCCAAATCTTCCATCTCGTCGCCGCTCGACGGATCGAAGTGACAGAGCTCGAGCGCCTTACCCGCGACACGCGCCAGCGCGTCCGGCTCCTCGACCAGCCGACGCAGCACGCCGGCGCCACCCTCGGAGGCTTCCCAGAACAGAATGCGGCGGCGCACACCCGTGCCGAGGATCTCGGAACTCAGCTCTTGCTCTTCGAGCTGGAACGCGGTCTCGATTCCGCGCTGCAGAGCATATTGCAGGCTGGTGATCGCTTCTGTATCCGCGCAGATCGTTGCGCTCGGATGGACGAGCAGGACATTGCGCGTATCATGCACCACTAGCTTGATGCCCTGGCGCATACCCTGATCGCCCGGTGTCTCGGCGTCAAATCCGGAGTCATCTGGGCCACGTCCCCACTCACCGTTGCGTGGGTCGAGGGCAAAGCCTTCCTGTTTGGCGCGCCGCCAGCCATGATTGACGCGCCAGATCGTCGCGGCTGGCCCATAGCTCAGCTGGAGTGACGAATCGCCCGCCGGCGCGGCGTCGAACCGCCGCACGCCGGCGTGGTCGCGCGAGAACTGGTAGTGGGTGGTGATCGTGAAGCCCTCGCGGATGCGCTCCTCTTCCTCGCAGGTGATTCGCTCGACCCGGCGAGTCAGCGCAGTCGCCATCTCGAACAGGAACGGCAGCGGTCGCGCCTGGCCGCCCTCGAGCTGGCCTCCACACTGCTCGCAGACATCGGCGTCAGCGTCGCGGTGGAAGTAGCCGCACAGGTTACAGACTTTGGCGCGCGAGAGCGCCTGCTGCGCGCCGCCGGCCGGCAGTTGCGTGCGCGTCACACGGAACTTGCGCCCCTCGTGATAAATGACATTCTGGGGGCCGAATTCGGTGAGCGCCAGGAAGCGCGGGCGCGCCAGGAACGTGCCATCATCGCCATTGGCCGCCAGGAAGGCGCGCACCGGCAGCCGCGGGAAGTTGTAGCCCGGCAAAAAGCCTTCGCTCGCGAGATAACGGTAAGGGTAGAAGTCGCCGTCGCTCTGACCTTTGCCGGTGCTGTTGCACAGCAGCGCGATCTGGCGCTCGGCCTCGTCGCGCTGGCGCTTGGCATCCTCGACCTCGTCGCGGTCGAGGATCTGCTGATGCGAGCGGCGGATCGTCTGATCGGCTGCGTCGAACTGGGCGTTGGCGGCCGCGTACAGTTCGCGCCAGCGGGCGAATGCGCCCGCGAATGTGTCAGCGGCCTCCGACAGTGTTTGTCGGAGCCACGCTTCGCTGAACCAGCGCGCCGTGCGCAGATCCTCAGCACGCGCCTGCACGATGCGCAGCCCAGCGGCGAAGCACCGTCCCAGCATGGTCTCCGGCAATCGGATCTGGGCATCAATGTCATCGCGCAGTGGGCAGTTTGGTTTGCTCGTATCGAGCAGGTTCAAGATCGAGCGAGACAGATCAATGCCGGTCGCCGCCAGCCAGACCGCGTGAATATGCGCGCGCACCAGATCCTCATTCGCCAACTCGATCTGGGGCGGCGCGACTGCGCCCGCGACCATATCCAGCTTGCGCTCGAAGAAGTACTGGTCATGCCCGCTGCCGGTCGAACAGTACGTCATCACCAGGGCCGGCTGGCCACTGCGCCCGGCGCGGCCGCTGCGCTGGGCATAGTTGGCCGGCGTGGGCGGTACATTGCGCATATGCACGACGTTCAGGTCGGAGATATCGATCCCGAGCTCCATCGTCGGCGAGCAGAACAGCACCGGCAGCTTGCCGTCGCTGAACAGCGCCTCGCGCGTCTCACGCTTTTCTTGAGGGACCTGACCGGTATGCTCGCGCCCCTCGATCGCGCGCAGGCTGGAGATCGGGTTGACGTAGAACTCTTTGAAAAAGCTATTGGTCTGGCGCTGGGTCGGGGTCATCCCGCTCATCCAGCGGCCACGAATCAGATCTGGTTCGGGTTGCCGGCTCTCGCCGCGCAGCCAGAGCAGTGCATCACAACGGATCTGCACGGCGCGCTGCCCGCGCTCGCCGACCTCGGTCAGGATATTGGCGCCACTCAGCACATCGAGCAGCGCTCCGAGGAGCGGCTCATAGGAGTCGTCATCGAGCGGGAATCCATGCAGCGCTCCATCTGGCGCCCAAGCCTGTGCTGAGCGGAGGAAGCGGCCGAGGGCACCGCGCGCAGAAAGCGTCCGCCCACCGGGAGGCAAGGGCTCATCGGACGGCACAACGAAGCGTGTGGCCTTGCGCAATTCACGCGCCTCCTCATCGGCGAATGCCCACGACTCGTTCAGATGCTGATTGACCCGCTTAACCAGGTCTGCTTGCTTCTCAGGATTGAGGCATGGCGCGTCGATCGCCAACTCGCGGCGCATATGCTCCAGGAGCGCGCGAATTGTGCGCTCGCGCCGCTCTGGCGGGCATTGCTTCAAGATCTCATGGTGTTCCCAGGCGCCCGCGTCGTGGCACACTTCATGGAGGTCGAGATAATCGATCGCCAGGAGACCGCACTGTTCCAAATTGGGCTGCGTAATGCGCCAGCTGCGCCGTAGATCTTCATACAGGCGATACTCGAGCAGCGCTGTCAGCGCCTCCTCATTACGACGTTTTGCGCCGCCATAGGCGGCCACTTTGTCATTCTTGACATAGGCTTCCTGAGGTAAATTGAGCGCATGAAAGACCGCAGTCGCGACATTCAAATACGTGAGCGGCTCGCCGTTTAATTCCTCTGCTAGCGCTTTGGCAATCGCCGAGCGCAGCAGCGCCACTGCGGTGAAATCATTGAAGTGGCCAGCCTGAAGTGACGCATCCTGGCGATTATCGGTGAAGCTCAGCAACTTCTGAGCGTTTTGGGGCAGATCGGTGTGCCGCATGGCATCGATGGTTGTTACCGAGAGCAAGGTGGTCGCCGTGCTGCGGCCCTCGCTGCTCAGGCGCGCCAGCTTGCGGAAATCGTCTTTGTCGCGCCGGGTATAGACCACCCCGCAGCACAGGCAGGTCAGAAACGGCATCGGCAGGAACCAGCCGGTCGTCGCCGCCGGCGCCGACTGCTCGCGCACGCTGCCATCCGGCTCGACGAACAGCCGCTGCGGAACGAATGGGCGAAACTGGCGCTTGATCGTGCGCCCGCGCCGCGAGATGTTGAACCAGCTATCGGGGAGCAGCTCTTCATTCGCCTCGTTCCAGGCATCGTCGCCGATCAGGAGATAGCCTGGCGCCGCCGGCTCCTGCACATCCTCGCCGCGCGACATGGGTGTGCGCGGCTCCAACTGTCCGGCCTCGGCGTCGTAGCTGACCATGGCGTAATGCTGGCCGCACTCGCGACAGAACACCAGCGGAAACAGCAGCCGATCGCCGTCCGCTCCGCCGACGTAGCGCTGGCCATCGAGCGTCAGATGGCGCCGTTCGCGTGGCTCGATTGTGCTGTAAACCGCGCCGCCCTGCGAGATGAACTGATGCAGCTTGAAGGCAAATCCGGGCTTGCCATCGCCGTCGCGCACCATACCGCCGAGCTGGAAGAACGCCTGAATCTGCTCCAGGCATATCGCTGAATCGACCTCCGTTCGTGCGGCCAGATCCTGAATGCCCTCGGCGAGAGTGCGCGGGCGGGCTCGACGGAGCGTTCCGTCTTGGTCATCTATGCTGTAGGTCTGCTCGATCCAGGCCGCGAGCGGGTGTTGCTGGAAGGCATGCCAGTCGAGCGTATCGGGCAGGGGTGCGAGCAGCGCAGCGCAGAGCTGCGCAGTGTTTGGCCGGTTGAATGTGGGCACTGCGTACGTCAACGTTTCCTCGATGACGTTTGCTGGTGGCAGGTCGACCCCAAAGATCGTGCTGGCGACCTGGGCGACGGTAGCCCGACGGTCAGCGTGGGTGCCGCTGCTAACCATCGTCGCACTGGTGCCGACGCACAGCAGATCTGGGTTGCCGCTACGGTCGCGCAGGCGGCGCATCAGCAGCGCGACGTCGGCGCCCTGCCGGCCGCGATAAGTGTGCAATTCATCCAGCACCACAAACTGGAGCGCCGCCGTGCTGGCATCTACAAACGGGAACTCGTCCGGCCGAGTCAGCATCAGCTCCAGCATCACGTAGTTCGTCAGAAGAATATGCGGTGGGTTCTGCTGGATGCGCTTTTTGTCCGCCTCGCGCTCCTGGCCGGTATAGCGCTCGCAGCGCACCACGCGATCTGACTCGAGCAGGTTGGCAAAGAAGCGATCGATGCCATGTTGCTGCGAATTGATCAGCGCATTCATTGGGTAGACGATGATCGCCCGAACGCGGCCATCTTCGGGGCGATTGCGCAACACATGGTCGACGATCGGCACAATGTACGTCAGGCTCTTGCCCGATCCGGTGCCGGTGGTGACGACATAAGGCTTGTGCTGGGCCGCAAGGTCGATCGCGTCGCGCTGGTGCCGGTAGAGCGTGAGTGAGCGGCCAGCGCGATCGCGGAAGATCGAGGCGCACAGCGGGTGCAGCACGCCAGTGGCCGCGAGATCGGCCACCGTCTGGGCAGGCGCGTAGGCAGGCGAGAGCTGGATGAGCGCATCCGGCCACAGCTTGCCGCTGGACAGTTCGTCCTGTACGAAATCAGCGATTTGAGGGTCTTGAATCGTGAGGAAGCTCCGTGTGTAAGCTTCGTAGTCGTCAATGATGTGCTTGCGAAGAGCGAAAACGTCCAAGGGGCAACCTCGTTTACAGAATATAATTGGTAGGATGCATCGTCTGACAGTGTTCTCTTCCGCACTGCCCAGAGTATCTCACAGGCCTCGTCCACAAATGCGCTCACGCCTTACAAATTTGACGGCTCGTTTTCTATGAGTGACTGCTGCTCAAGTGCAGTTTCTGACAACTCGATTGACGCAAGCAAGCGCTGGAGATCCGCTTTCTTGTATAGACGGTAGTTATTGACTGGGTGGCGATACACCCGAATCTTGCCGGTGCGATCCCAGTTACGCAGCGTATTTGGGGCAACACCAAGCAGCGCTGCGGCCTCTTTGATTTGCATGTAATCGGAAAGCCGCACGTGGAGCCTCCAATGCGAGCAGGATCATCGCTCAACCTTACCAAGAGTGTACGAAACTTGTCAAGCATTTGATAACATATTGGGAGCTTACCGTTCTCTACAGTAGAGAACGTTATATGATTGGAAAGCGATACGCTCTTCGGAGCACCGTTAGAGTTCGTTGCGATACTGCTACAAACGAGCAATGGTAGTGCGACCAAGGCGACAACGAACATACCGATACTGAGCGCTGCACAATTAGCTAAACTTTTTGGTGGGGGTGTGGGGGCGGCCGGGTGCCCTCTGGGCGTCGCCCCCACACCCCCACCACTGGGGAGGTCTGGAGGGGCATTCGGCCCCTCCAAACCTCCCCAGCAGCCATCTTTAGCTGCTTATGCAGCGGTCAATAATGCCGGCATTCCAGAAGCGTACGATGAGGTGCATGATCTATCTCCCATTCAGAAGGGAACCGCGGCCGGGGAATGAGGGTACGGCGAGCGTGCAGATCAGGCAGCGATCAGGGCTGCGGCGACAAAGAGCAGTGCACCCCGCAAGGGAATCTCCTAGTGGAGCAACCGCTACGGCGTCGGAACCGGTGAGCCAATGGGCAAGTAGCACACAACAACGCGCCCCGCCTAGAGTTGACGCCTATGCTATCATGCGGGCATGGATAATGAACCAAAAATCAATACACCCGATATCATATTCTTCGTCGTAAGCGGGCTAGCGGCAGCTGCCGCGCTGATGCTTGCGCTTCGTGCCCTCCAAAGCGGCAACACGCTGGTATTAATTGCAACCGTCGTAATTGCGGTTGCAATAGAGGCTGTGTGCTGGATGTACTGGATGAGGCATTGGCGCAAACGATGAAGTGCCGCCCATTCAAGGGCGGCACTTCTGTATCTCTGCTGGTATGTGGCTAGTTCGTATTCCCCTGGATTGCGTTGAGAAGTGGCGTGGGGTATTCCGCGTCAAGCGCGTAAGCCATCGACAGATGTTCGGCGCGTGTGGCATAGGGATGCGCTTCAATTGCTTCCCGTATCAACTCCGCTTTCTTATGGAGTAAAGCAAGTTCTTCGCTTTCCTGTGCCATAATCAATCCATCAATCCAGTCAATTGCGACAATCACCACAGCACCTCCTGTGTTGCCCTACCATGTTGCAATGCCTGTGCCATGATGTGTGTAGAGATTATTACGGTGTAGGCGTTGGTGCTGGTGGGGGATAAGGTATCGGGCTTCCTGGTAATGATGGTAGCGTTGGTGCGTCTGCTGGTCGCGGATCACCAGGCGGAATTTCTGGTATTGGGTAAGCTCTTGCTGGTGATGCTGGCGTAACCGGTGGTGGTGGGTAGGCTATCGGTGGTGCTGGTATCGCCGGTTGAGCTGGACACACTGATGACGGTGGACATAATATTGAGATTACACGCGTGGGTGTTGACCGCGGATTGAGCGCATCCTATTCACGACCAGAAGATACCGGTAACAGTCAGAACCGAGGCCAAGGCCCAAAGATCCGTAACGCGATACGCAATTCTCACGATGCGTGTACCAGCGCAATCGCTTATAGTGAGAGCACCAAACAGACAATCATACACAGGAGCACATCATCATGACGCTACTGATCATCGGCATCATCCTGGCGATACTAGGCGTTGCTGCCTCTCTGTATCAACTTACTACGCAATCTTCGGCATCGCCCGAAGTCATCGCCCAAGAGTATTGGTGGATGGTATGGCCGATGTAGGCTATCGCATCCACGACGACATACACATACAACACAACACCGCCCCCGGATTGCTCCAGGGGCGTTGTGAGGTGTGACTTTGCCGCTCGCAAGCCCCGACGCCCACGAGCGGCGCGCGGTGTGGTGCTCCTTGGCTGTCATCCATTTGTCACGAACGGATGTTCGTCGTAGCTCGCTTGCTGTGCTATTCTCAGCCTCCCAGATGAGACGGAGGAGAATATGCGCGAGTTACGCAGCGAAGTGGTCGGCGATCGGCGGGTGCGGCTGCTCGTGAACCAAGAGGGCCGCTACACCGTGACCATCGAGGTGCTTGGCCCGCACGGTGCCTGGGAGGATAGTAGCTTCGTCGCGGATCAGAATCTGAGCTTGCACACGGCCAGCCTGTGCTATCGCCTGCGCCTGACCGAGCAACATGCCCGAGCAATCGAATGGAACCAAGAGTGAGCACGGAACGCGACGTGGCAGAAGATACCTTGCGCGACGCCGCACATGATGCCTTCATGGCCTTCTGGCGCGCTGCCGAATGTGAGCAAGCGGCGCTGTGGGCGGCCTATTGTGCCGCGCAAGTGTACTATGAGGCGTATCTGATGTGCGGCCACAATAGCGAGCAGTCGGCGGCGATTGCTTGGCGGCGATGGCGTAAGCGTACAAACGTCTGCCTGACCATGTCAGCCTAGCACCGTGGTGCGCGCGGCATGCAGAGCGGTGTCTTTGGACGGCAAACCGCGCAAAACGGCGCTCAGCGCGCTATAGAATCTATTCCTCGGCATGGCATGCTATAATCGACAGAGAACAGAAAACCCGCCCTTGCGTTGATAGTGCTGGTGGCGGGCTTCTGCGTATTTGTTTGTGCGCGTCGCGCCTGGCTAGTGCTGCACCGCTGATACCTCGTGTTAACACATGCGCGCCATACGCTGGCGCAGCTACACCTACGATGAGTCGCTGGCGCGTGACAAGGTCAGTCTGGACATCTTCTGGCTGCGCGACAAGACGCTGGAGGACAGCGCTAGCCTGCCCGACCCGGACATGCTGGCGACCGAGATCGTGCAAGAGCTCCAGGTGGCGCTGGGACTGTTCGCCGCCATTGCCGAGGATCTCGGCGTGGAGCAAGACCTGGACGAGTCACTGGTGGAGTGAATGATGCGAATACGCCCGTCGTTCAACGATTTCTTGACCAACCTCGATCAGCCCATGCCGCTGCCGGAGAAGCTCGCCAAGCTCACGCGCAACCTCTGGCGTCGTGTTGTTCTACGCCAGAGCTGTTGTGGGCATTATGGGGAGCCGGGCTGCTGAAAGGTCGAGGATGCGTCCGGTTCGGACGCCAATGCCCATTCAGACCATCATCACTAAACTGTGCGGCCTGCTAGCACATAGTGAATGCGGCGCCTCCATGCTTCAACTCCTCGGCCAGCTGGGTGAGCAGCGCGTAAGCCTAATCACACCTGGGACCCGCCGAACCAAAATCCCTCGCGAACCACTGACCCATATTGCGGTTCGATCAGCTGGCGGGTAATCCTCCTCCAATGAGATCGAAGAGTCCGCGGATCTGCCGTGCTGCTCCGCATGTTGTCCGCATCGCTCCGCAGTTAGTCCGCACGTCGGCATCAGCGGTCCGCAAAAAGCCGGGGGCGAGCGGCATGGTGTCCGCATCACTCCGCAGCGCAGCCGCGGGAAGCGCCGAGAGGTCCGCACTGACGTGATGAAGGTCCGCACGAGAGCGGTGGTATTTGGGGTACTGTGCTCCTGAGCCCGCCCAGCACACGGTTTTGGGCAAAGGATAGCCCCTGGGTGAGTGTCAGCGGCGCGGCAAGGGTGTATACTATGCTGCACAGCAGAAAGGCACGCCCATGCAGCCCGAGGATCTGAACGCTCGTCTTCAGCGGCTCAACGCCGAGCTGCCACGCCTCTGGGCGCGAACGTGCTGGCTCTATGATGAGGCGGTGGAACTGTGCGAGCGGGTCACACGCCTGCACGCCGTGCCGCCCGTGATCGAACACCCCACGCCGCTGGTGCGCGTGCCGGAACGCCAGCATACCCGCGAGTAGCACAGTAAGGCCCGAGCGCGATATGCTCACCCCTAGGCGGAGAGCGTGCGTCGCGCCTCGCGGCGGTCCTGCGCAAGCACCGCCGTGCCGGCGCCCAGCGCCTTGACGATCGCGATCTGCCAGCGTAGCGGAAACGTCTGCAAGATCGCGTGAATGGCGTGGACGGCCTCGTGGGCTGTGTCCTTCAGATCGGGCTCTGCCGGCGGGGGCGGCACTGCGTCGTCTGTGTCGGCGCACCAGTCGAGCGGCTGGAGCTGGCGCGCCTGAGCGAGTAGGCGCTGGGTTTGGGCGCGCGTGTCCTGCAGCTGGCGGTGGGTCTCGGCCAGCTCATCACATGCCTTCTGGGCGCGCGCACAGAGGGCGGTGAGCTCTGGCGGCAGCGGAGTGTGGAGCATCCTTTTCTCCTCGCGTTCAGGTCTGCTCACATCGACGCAGCATAAATAATGCCGCTGGCCATCCTCGACCAGGGGCGCTGTGCTGCTCGGCCGGTGTGGACCTGGCGCAGCCGACGAGAAGGGGCGCCCCTGGTCGTAGCGGTCAACCAGGGGCGTCAGGGGAGTGTAGAGTGAGGTCTTTGCTCGGAGTTATAACACCGGGGCAAGCGAATAGTTACGCCTGGGAAAGTGGACACGACGATGCCCAAGGAGATGCTCCGGGGAGCGTGGTCGCTGCCAGCTCTAGCCCTCAGGCCGTCGCTGCTTCCGGCGGTACTGGCGCCACGTCGCGCTTGTTGACCAGGCGCGGCCGGGAGTGCCCATCAAACCAGACATCGTAGAGCGGATCGACCGTAAAGCGGCGCAGGATAGTGCCCCGCGTTCCGACCGCGACGCCTGCGATTGGGCGGGTGAGCTGAACGTAATCGCCCTGTTTCAGTTGTGAATCTGCGTGTGTCATACTATCGGGATAGCAACAAGTGTGCCCCCTTTCCTGACATGGTTGTCAGGAAAATCCCTCTTGTTTGTGCGCCGTGGCGAAACGTGCAATAGATAAAAGCTATGCCCCTGAGCAAGCCAGGGGCGTGCTCACGTGATGATGGTGACAGCGGGGATAGCACGGATCTGGCGCAGCACGTCGGCCGACAGCTGCACCAGGACGGTAATGCGGATGGGTGCGCCAGCGTTCAGCGGCGCGATGGTGAAATCGTGGCCGAGCCGGAGGCGTGCCTGAATGAGCACGGCGAGCACCTGTGCGGCGGCCTCGATTGTGGCGCATAAGATGATCATCGCATCCCCAATGCGCTCCAAGTCGCGCGCATACATCAGGTGGGGCCGCGCGAGGCCCTCAAACTGGACATAGTACATGTCGGGGACGGAGCGCAGTATGTGCTGAATCGTACCGCACGTGCCGGCCGGTACCACTCTGGAGGTCCGGGCAGTGATGCGATCGCCGACGTGAAAGCGGATTGGAGACATCTGCGTGCCTCCGCCTAGCGTTTGCGCGCTGTTTGACATAACATAGTTTTTATTGTACCCCGTAAATATGAGTCGCAGGTGAAGATTCGCGGCGGCACACAATAGCCGATGCCCCTGGAGAGAGAAGGGCATCGGCTATTGTTGCGCTCCGGCCTGTACAGCACGCGACAGGGGCATGCTAGCGACGCTCACGGTCGATCATGCGCTGGGTGATGGTCCGCTCGTTCTGCTGCTGGCGCTGTTGCCGCCAGCGCTGATACGCTGGGTCGTCCTGGTCAGCAGTCGATGCGTAGCGGTGGCGAGGCAGGGCGGTGTCTTTCTATAGCATAGGGATCAATGTCGTACCCTGTCCGCATAGCCAGGCGTTAGGTCTCATGTGCAATTCAGAAGGGAGAAAGCTATGATCCGCATCACTGTTGTGCTCCTGACCTGTGCAACAGCTCTCACAGCGTGTGGCACGGCCCCGACGGAACAAACCACCGCGACGCAATTACCCGCCGCAACCGTCTTGCCCACTGATCTGCCGACTGTACTGCCAAGCACAGTAGCACCAAGTGCAGCGCCCGAAGCAACAGATGCTCCAACTGTTGCTGCTGCGACGAAAACCGCCAACCTCGCATCGCCTGTTCAGAAGGGCTATGTCAGTCTGGTGCTCATCAAAGGCATTGCGGTGATGCTTGATGATACCGCCCAGCGCTCGCAAGCAGGGCAATTGAAGGGCTTCGAGGGGTTTGGCCGGCTGATCGCGATCGGTGCTTTCTACAAGGCAATTAGCGAAAACCTGGCAAAGGATGCGCCAGATCCGGCACTACAGGCTGGATGGGAACAGGCGCGCATGGTGCTGCCCAAACTGCAAAATGTGCTCGCTCAGTTAAGCGACAAGAAAATCACAACAGCCGACGT
This sequence comes from Roseiflexaceae bacterium, assembly GCA_035258585.1. Taxonomy (GTDB): domain Bacteria; phylum Chloroflexota; class Chloroflexia; order Chloroflexales; family Roseiflexaceae; genus DATFXE01. Next base: position 18,900 of record DATFXE010000514.1, read on the forward strand.
GCCAGCGCTCACGGCGCCGATCCACACAGAGATCGATCAAATGCTCGACACGGCCGAGGCTGGTCTAAGTGCAGCCTACGGCACTGATCCGGCAAAGTTGAAGGAGATTCGCGACAAAGCTATTACTGACCTTCAGAACACACTTTCAGCCACGCCGACACCAAAACCATAAAATGACAGGGGTGCGATCTCCTCAGATCGCACCCCTTCTGGATATTCAGGACGCAAGTATCGACGCTTCCTTATCGCCCATCCCTCCGATCTCGCCAGCGCTCGACCTCGGGCGGCATAGCCTCGAATGAGACGGTGGTATATTCGGTGCGCGGCTTGGGTGCTGGCCGCCGCTCGGGCTGGGCCGGCAGGTCGTCGAGCAGGTCACCCAGCCCGGCGCTGCTAGCAGCTCGCAGGCGCGCTGGATATCCTCTCGCGAGCGCTTGCTCAGTGTCTTGCCCGAACGCCTGGCCAGCGCCTCGAAGAGCCGGGTCAGAATCTGGGCAGCTTCGTCAACAGGTTCGATCTGGACTCCTTTTCGGTGCGCTATACTGATAGCGCTCTCGAACGCTAGGTCGGGAGCCATGCCGGCGGTCTGGGACAAGCAGGCGCGCCGGCGTCGTGTATCTAGTACTGGTCGACCTCGGCAAGCGGCTTGTAGGCCAGGTCCTCAGCCTCGGCTGCGTCCATGGCCGCCTTGACCGCCTGGACCTTTGACATAAAATCCTTGTAGCGGCCGGGGGTGTACCCTGGTAACGACTTGGCGATGTTGCTCGGCGCCGTCCCCTGCGACAACTTCACGGCGATCAATGCAACCTCAATCGTGCTTGGTTGGTCACTTTTCGTTACTTCGTTACTAACGGGCGCTGGCTTAGTAACTTCGCTCTCTGATGCCTTGAACGGCTCGTTACCAGGGCTGAACTTGGTTGTAACGGTCGTTGTAACGGGGCGCCGGCGAGGTAACGACCGTCGCAGCCGGAGCCGCCGAGCTGGTGAGGGGGCGCTGGGCCGGCGGCTCGGGCTCATCCCATCGGACGGCGCCCTGCAGGACGCTGGCCAGCCAGTGGATGGCCGGCTGCGCGCGGTCTTTCCAAACAAAGTAATAGACGCCGGCGGCGATGGTCACCAGCATCAGCCAGAAGTCCAGACTGCCGAGCAGCTGATCCATAGCCCCTCACTTGCGCGCCCATAGCCAATGGGGCAGTGCCGACAAGAGAAACCCGAAGAGCAACGCAAAGAAGAGCGCCGGCACTGAGTGCATTTGTGGGCTTAGGTGTAGCGCCTGGCTGAGCATCTGCGCGGTGGGCGTCTGGTCGAACTTCTGCACGCTGGGCCAGAGTCCGCCGGCGTTGAGCCCGGTGTCGAGAATGAGCGCGATCAGCCCGAGCAGGTCGCCGCGGCTGTGCAGCAGCGGAAACTTGCCAGCCGTCAGTATGAACTCGACGACCGCGGCGATCAGAAACCCATCCACATCAGTATACCCGAGCGCGCGGACAAATAGCCAGGTGGTGGCAAAGCTGCCGGCCTGGGCCAGCGCCGCGGCGATCTTGTTGCCGCGGATGACGATCATGCGGCCGGGAGCGATACGTGTGCTTATCTGTTCTTCCCCTTCCAGGTGCTATAGTCCTTCAGAAAAAGAATCTGATCGCCCGTGACAACAGCGACGGGATACCGTATTCTGGACGGTGACTGATAACCACTGCACCAGAACAGGAGGTATCCCGTGAACCTTACCATAGTGGTTACTCGACCGACTGTCAAGGAGTTGACTCATCGCTTGCAGTTGGCCTGGCGCGCTGGCGCAATCTGGTTGATCAAGCGCATCAGCGCCCTGTTGTTGTTGGTTGATGGTCGCACAGTTTCCGACATCGCCGCACGGCTGGCTGTCAGTACCCAAACGATTTACGCTTGGCGCGCTGCATTTCTGGTCCGGCGCTATGAGAGTTTGAGTAGGCGCAGCAGTCCTGGCCGCCCCCCCAAGCTGACCGCTTCTCAACGGGCCCAGCTCAAGGCGTTGGTCAGCGCCGGACCAGAAGCGGCCGGCTACGACACCGGTTGCTGGAACAGCGCCTTGATTCAGGACTTGATCCAGCGTGAGTTTGGGCGTCTTTATAACGTCCACTACCTGAGTGAGTTGTTGGGCAACCTGGGCTTCTCGTATCAAAAAGCGCGCTTTGTCTCCGATCACCTGGATGAGGCCAAGCGCCAAGAATGGTGCGAGAGGGAGTGGCCGGCAATCTTGCGCGAGGCGCGGCGGCGTGGCGCCTTGCTGCTGTTTGCGGATGAAGCCAGCTTCGCGCAA